>CANQDB010000055.1 GCA_947591175.1 uncultured Bacilli bacterium | reverse complement strand
CCAGTTGGTCCTTGTTGTAAAGTGAAGTTAAGGATTGCATCAGTTGGAGTACCTACGTTTTGGACAGCAGGAGCATCTCCTGATGTAACAGTTCCGATTGTTATAGTAGCAGCAGTTCCTGCTTCTCCTGTAGGTCCTGTTGGACCTACATCGCCAGTTGGGCCAGTTGGTCCTGTTGGTCCTCCTGCAGGTCCTATAGGTCCCGTTGGGCCAGTAGGTCCAGTGGGTCCTGTTATACTAAGACCAGGGAAACCCATAGGCCCTGTTGGTCCAGTTGGGCCAGTCGCACCTGTCGGACCTACAGCATAACAAAAGGAAGGAAATGAATTTTCATAGCCTTGATTTGTATTGTTCATATTTTTTTCTCCTTTCACCTTAATATATGAACCAAAGGACCTTTCGTTTTATTATATAAGCCATAGTTTGAGATAGAAAAAATGATTTCCTTTCGAAAACCATTTTCTTTATAAACTATTCCTTAGTAATAGACCAGTCGCCTTCACCTTCTACTACGAAAAAGTATTTTGCTCCCTTTTCAGTTGGCGCCATTACTTGTCCGTTATAAGGTTTGCCACTATCATTTACGAGCAGTTCATAATCATATTCGGCACCATTATACTTATACAACTTTACTGCATGATGTCTTGATGAATTATAACTTATATTAAATACTTCTCGCGTTCCTGTTCCCTCAAAAACGCCAGTAACCATATCACCATTGCCTGTGATTGGGAATGTTGTATCACCAGTTAATTTTTCAACTTTTATTGTCCATGGTCCTTGTGCTTCAATTTGAAACATTCCATTACTTACTGAATCAGTTATTCCACCTTTTAAAAATGTAGTTCCTGAATATGCTTTACCACTATCATTTACAAGCAATTCATAATCATAGTCATTGCTTCCATAATAAAATTTTACTGCATAATGCCTTGTAGAATTGACAGTTATTTTTGCAACATATTCACCACTAGGGATATTAACATTTGAGATTATTTTATCTCCACTACCGCTAAATTCTATTGGTTTTTCTTTAACGATAACTGAACATTTTTTTGATATACCATCTTTAGTAGTGGCAGCGACAATTGCTGCACCTGTACTTTTTGCAGTTATTAAACCATTTTCAACTGTTACAATACTATCATCTGTACTAGACCAAGTGATATCTTTATAAGTTGCTTCATCTGGAGTAATTGTAGCATTTAATTGAATTGTATCTCCAGCATATAGTTCAACGTTTTCATTACTTAAAGTTAAATCTTCTACTTTTTGATAAACTTCAACATTAATTTGATCTTTTATACCACTTGTAGTTGTAGCAGTAATAGTTACACTTCCTACTTTTTTTGCTGTAATAATGCCATTTTCAATGCTGGCAATACTTTCATCACTACTATTCCATGTAATATCTTCTTTAAGTCCATTTGGTTCATAAGAAACTTCAATTTCTTTAGTCTCATTGATAGAAATCAAATTATCAACTTTTAAAGTTATCCTCTCTAGTTTCTTCTCACCACATCCTGTTAAAGAAAATGCTAATAAAAGTAGAAATGAAAAGTATAATAAATTTTTTCTCACAAATACACCTCCAACACTTAGAAAAAATTCATATAAAAATACCTGTACTAGCATATTTTCAGCAAGTTATTTAAACTTACTATTTTAGTATATCATATCTAACTATAGTCATGTAGAAAAAAATTAGATAAAAATTGATTAAATAATCTTCATAATACATTATTTTTTTGTTATAATTTTATTTGATAAAATTTATAAAAAAAGAAGCAAATTGTATCAAAACCCTTGAAAATAAAGAGTTTCCTTATTTGACGGTTATTTGATAGGAGAAAATATTATGTATGAAGTAGAAGAATATAAAATTTCCGAAGATCAATTAATATCTTTATTGAAATCTTTATTAAAAATAAAAAAAGAAAATGAATGGATTGAATTTAAGTTGAATAATGATGAACCCCATATGATCGGGGAGTACATTTCTGCGTTATCTAATTCAGCGGCACTATGCAATAAGGAACACGCTTATTTAATATATGGAATAGATGACAAAACCAAAAAAGTAATTGGATCTGCTTTTCACTTTGATAGTGCAAAAAAGGGAAATGAACCGTTATATAATTGGATATATAGAAAGTTAAATCCCAAAATTGATTTCAATCCTTATGAGATAGAATATGAAGGTAATAAAGTTTTAATAATTGAAATAGATAAGGCTAATAATTATCCAGTAGAATTTGATAATGTTGCGTATATTAGAATTGGTCAACAAAAAAGAAAATTATGTGATTATAAAGAAAAAGAAAAGAAATTATGGAATGTGTTAAATCAAACATCTTTTGAGAATGAAATAGCATTATCAAAACTAGATAAAGAAGATATATTTAATTTATTAGAAGTTTCTGGTTATTACAAATTATTAAAATTACCATTTCCAGAAACAGCCGATAAAATAATCGAAGATTTTTTAGGTGAAGGATTTTTGAAAGAATTATATGGCCGATTAGCTATAACTAATTTAGGAGCGATTTTATTTGCTAAAAATGTACATCAATTTAAAACAATTTCAAGGAAATCAATAAGATTGATTCAATATAAAGAAAAAAGTAAATTAGATACTATTCGTGAAATTGATTATAATGAGGGATATGCTTTATGTTTTGAAGAAATTCTAAAAAATTTAGATCTTCTAACGCCTCAAAATGAGCATATAGGATTAGCATTGCGAACTCAAATAAAAATGTATCCAGAATTGGCGTTAAGAGAATTAATAGCTAATGCAATGATTCATCAAGATTTTAATATTACAGGAACGGGAATATTAATAGAATTGTTTTCTGATAGAATTGAAATATCAAATCCTGGTACCCCATTAATTAGTATAGACAGATTTATAGATCATAATCCAATTTCTAGAAATGAAAAATTGGCTAGTATTATGAGAAGATTTAATATTTGTGAAGAAAAAGGGAGTGGAATAGATAAAACCATTAAAGCAATAGAACTATTCCAATTACCTGCGCCTAATTTTTTAGAATATGATAGTGGGACAAAAGTTATTTTGTATGAATATAAGAATTTAAGTGAAATGAATAGTGACGATAAAATTAGGGCTTGCTATCAACATGCATGTTTACAATATGTATTAAATGAGAAGATGACTAACGAAACATTACGCACAAGATTTAATATTGATAAGAAAAATGCTGCCGTTGCATCAAGAATGCTAACAGAAGCTGTTTCCTCAGGATTAATTAAAGAATATCAATCTAGTTCAAATTCGCGGAAATATAAAAGTTATCTTCCTTACTGGGCATAAAGTTTATTTGATGGTTATTTGATTTTTCTATGATTTTATAAAAGAAAACGTTATAATACTAGGGGATTCTTATTTGATGGTTATTTGATGAATGATGTTTATTTATTAATTCATGGAAAGTTCGTTTACACAACTTCACACACTTTTAGTCTTCTTTATAAAGACTTTTTTAACGCCTTTTCTTATCACTTCTACCAATTATCCAATCGATCGAATAACTATATTTCTTAGCGATTTGCTTTACCATTAAGGTTTGCATGAGTCTACCCTTTTTAACATTTTTATATTCGGAATAAGTAGACTTTTGAATACCTAGTTCATCTGCAATTGCTCTAGCACTTTTATGTACTTCTTGTTCAATTTGAATTAATCTCTCACGCATTACTTTCTTATCGATTTCGTCAATTTTTATTAGATTAGTAGGATTCTTTATTAGTGAAAGTTTACAAACATAATCGAGACTTAAATTAAAGTGATTGGCAAAACGAAGAAGTTGAGTTAGTTTTACATTGGCCGTTTCTGCTTCAATATTAGCATAACCGCCACGACTTACACCCATTATTTGGGCTACTTCATGTTGTTTTAATTCATAACTTTCTCTTATTTCTTTGAAACGGTATTCCATAACCTATCACCTATATTAATTTTCACACGAAAAAATGGAAAATTTTGGTATTGCAAAGTAATGTGAACTACTATATAATAATATTTGTTATTAAAATCAATGATCTATGTGTAGTGAGGGATGTTTATGCAAGAGGAGTTGATAATCGCATTTGAAAAAGCAATCGATCAAGAAGCATTAACTAGTCTACCCGCTGTAATTAATTTTTATTACCAAAATGATTCTTTTTCATTCAGTAAAAAAGTGGAAGATTCATTACCTTCACACTTTAAGTCTTTTTGGTGTGAAATAGAATGGCGTATCGTTCGTTATATATGCTTACAAGACCAAGGTGTTAATTTATATCAATTTAAAGAGGACTATCAAAGTGAGAAAGAATACCTTTATCAGTATTATCAGTCTTGTCAAGATAATCCTTCTCCTACTTTAGACCATAAAAAAATAGCTAGAAAACTGGCTAAGACGATTGTCGAGTCATTCGTAAATAATACTTATAAACCTATCCACTTGGTTCCTTTACTCGATACAATGATACCCTCTTTAACAAAAGTTCCCTACGATTGCGTCGATAAAAGAACGGTCGTTTTATTTTTAGAAGAAGCATTAAAAAAATTAGGTTATAAAGTTACGGCAATTGATCCCTTCTTAATTGAGTCCATAAAAAAAGAAATTAGATAACTTTTCGTCTAATTTCTTTTTATTTGTATGGTGTTTTATTCGTTATTAGGTGATTCACCACTAGAATTGATAGCCATTCCAAACACGAAGATATAGGCTAACACATAGACCCATAGTAATAAGATTAAAATGTTGGCAATGCTTCCATAGAAGACATCGTAATTTAGAAAGAGCGAAACGTAAGTTGAAAACACTTCGGTGACAAGAAGCCAACCCATGGCTGTAATTAGAGCCCCAAAAGCAGTCTCTTTAAAGGTGAGTTTTTTATCTGGGGCCATACAGTAAAGAGTGATGACTGCTAAAAAGATAAGAAAAAGAGAGATTGGATATTTTACTATTTGATAAATAATCATAATTCCTTCTTGAATACTTGTTCCGGGAATCAACTTGAAAAGCAAATCAATAAGACTATCACCGAAGGCTGGAACCAATAAAACAAATACTAATAGAAGAACTAAAACAATGGCCATACCTAAGGCTTTGAGACGTTCCCTTAAATATCCTTTGCCCTCGACATGATAGATACTGTTCGAAGCAATAATCATCGAGTGAGTTCCATTTGAGGCTAAAAGAAAGGCTGAAAAGTAAAATATCGAAAGATTAACTTCCATATTTTTGGCTGTTAAAATTGGTAAAATCATATCGATTACAGGACTAGGAATAACCTTTGACAAGGTAGCCTCTACTTCGGCTAAAGGTAGAGAAAACTGGTGTACTACCGAACCTACTAGGGCAACAAGCGGTACCATCATCAAGACAAAGAAAAAAGCGAGTTGTCCTGGGAGGATACGCATCTCGGGCCTTGTAATCGTATTTTTTACTGTTACTACAAAACTTTTAAAACGTTCCTTCAAGGTTACTCGCCTCGTTTCTATTTATTGCTTTCTTCTTTAGCTTCACGCATAGCAAGAGTTGCTTCATTAATGGCATCGTCGATCATCTTGATGTCATCAGTAATCATACTGTAACCAATGCTTGCTCCAAAGTTATGTGGCAATTCTTTTAATTCTTTGCCTAATTTTTTCGTATAAGTTATTACTTGTTGTTCACTATAGCCAACTAGGTAAATTAAGAATTCGTTTCCATCGGTACGGATGATTTCACTATTTTCTAGTTGGGTATTAACTAAGATTCCGGCTGCCTTAACAATTAAATCGTCTCCTGCTTCATGACCGTAATTATCGTTTACGTATTTGACGTTATTTAAGTCGATAATCACAATTGATTGTGGATAAACTTGATTTTCATCCCAGGCAGCAATATTGACATTTAAGTAGTTACGGTTTTTAAGGGAAGTAAGTAGATCTGTGTATTTACGACGATCTTCCTTACGAACATCCTTGATTCTCTTTTTCCGTTTTAAGAATAAGTAAATTGCTAAGATGATTAAAATTGGTAAGAGAACGAAACCTAAAACGATAAAGTATAATTGTTCAAATGTCGTATTACTTAATAGCGAACTATTAATATTGTTTAGGCCAGTATTTCGGTAATTGTAATAAGAATTTGTGTTAATAATATGGTTAAACAATTGGTAGAAAGTCGTATTATCGTTCTTTATCATAAAGTAGTAATCGTTAGTCATCGTATTTTCATAGAGAACTTCGTAGTCAGAGAATAGACTATTCTTATAGTATAGGTATACTTCGCGATCGACAACAATTAAGTTAGTGTTATCCGTCAAGGACTCTACTTTGTCGAACTCTTGAATGTTAGCCCGACTATTATCTTTGAAGTAATTAAACAAGGCATTGTTTTTTAACATGTTGATTTTTTTACCTTTGAGACTTTCAAAAGATGTGATACTTTGTTCAAATGAAGGTTTACTTAAAACGACATAACGTTCGATAAAGGTTGAAACGGTCTTGTTATATTTGTCGTTTGTCGAATTATCGTAGTCGAAGTATAAGTCTACTTCACCATCACTTATGGCTTTTTTAAGAGACTCCATATCATCGTACTTTTTATAAGTAAATTCGATTCCGGTCAAGCGTTTCATTCTATCGACATATTCGCCGGCTATTCCTCTTACTTCATTATCTTTCGTTATTTCATAAGGAGCATTTTCAACGTAACCGTAGACATAGTTTTTAGAAATAAGGTCAGCCTTAGTTTTGTCGTTAATCTTGTTTTGCTCGACGTAGTAATTAAGGTACGAGCGGTTATAGGCACTAACGTAGTACTCTTTTTTCCAACGATCGAAGTACTTGGTAACGATTTCGTTTAATTTAGTATCTTCGTCACTTAACGTAAGAACTATTTTTTTACTAAGTTCCGTAAACGAATAGATAATTTGATAACCATCTTCGGTAATCGTCTTATCGAGATGCGAAATCTTTGGCATCACCATGAGGCTAACTGTTCCATTATCTAAGGCATTGCTCATCTCTTCGATAGTATCGTAAGTTTTTAATTCGAGATTAGTTCCAGATTTTAAATAATAAGATACTTCGGCATAATCTGGAGTCAAAACACCAATTACCCGATCTTTTAAATCTGGGATGGCATTTACTTTTTCATAGTTTTTACCGACGATAACGTAATAGTCTTCGGCAATTAAGAGATCTTTACTCGAAAGGTTCTCTTCGTTATTAAGTAAGCGAATTCTAAAACTATTTTTACTTGGTGTACCAGCTTTCAAATACGGAATTTTATTAAATTCTAGGCCGGTCGCGGTTTCAAAATCCGTTAAAAACTGAAAGATTACCCCATTACCATTCATACCAAAAAGTGGTAAATCGTTAATAACTTCGAAATCGACTTTTGTTTTGGAATTTTCTTCAATCCATCTTTTTTCAGTTACATTGAGGCTTGTCTCACTATCTTCGTAGTTGAAATAGTAGTAAACTCCTATAAATGTGAGAACGGCCACAATGATGGGAATTATTATAAATAACTTCTTTTTCACAAGATTCTACCCCCGGTCTTTCGTCCAAACAAATTCGTTTGAGCATTCCCCTGTGCATTTATGTCTAGACCCGATAATTGGGAAAGAGGCATCTTCTTTATTATTCTTGCTTACAGCCAATTGAAAATCGTAAACACCTTTTTGGTCGTCACTAAACTTTTCTAAAACTGTACTTCCTAATGATTTGGCATCATCTAAAGAAGTATCATCATTAACTGTTACGAAGACTTTTACTAAAAGGCATCCTTCGGCAGTAGTTACATCACTTACAAAATCTTGCTCTTTCAAAGTACTTTTCAACTCTTCGTAAGTTTCGGCGCTAATAGGAGGAACTTCGATTCCATCTAGTCGTCCTACACAAACGTCGCCTTCTTCACCCGGTATTAATAAAGTTACAACATAGTGACCAATTATGACCATAACGATAAAAATAGCGACGATTGCAACCGTCAATTTATATTGTTTTAAAAATTTCATTTTCCCACCTCTTTATTGTAGTGGTAGTGTGCAAAGTTGATATACAAACTACCTGTTTTTTCCTTTATTTATCTGTGCTTTTCTATATTTTTTTCAATCACCCCCTTTTTGGAGGTAATTTTTATATAGAATTGCTATTTTTTATCTATCAAAAAATGACATTACTCGATATAATGTTTTTAGAATAAACAATACACAAGAATCGAGGTAATGTCATGTCTAAAATTATATCAGTTATTATTAAATTTTTAAATAGTATTAATAAATTTATTTGGAAAATTATCGTTTTTCTTTCCAAGTTTATCAAAGTTGATGAAATTAATCATCTTGATGACAAACCTGATGACGTTAAATATCGGCTTTTCAATGTTGATGAGCCTGCTATTATTGAACCTTTTGTTAAGATTGAGCACAAGGATTGGAAACAACTTGTTAAGGATAACAACATTAAACCCATTAAACGTAGAAATGAAAACATCTCTATTGATGTTAAATGCCCTTGCTGTGGTGCTCCTAAAGACTATCTCTACGATAACAATGGTAAGGGTAAGCAATTTGAATGTAAAGTTTGTTCTTTTATCTTTTCTACTAATCCTAACAAAGATAAAGATGTTATTCTTAAATGTCCTCATTGTAAGCATATTCTCGATCATAGAGTTTCTCGTGAAGACTTTGATGTTTACTTTTGTAGAAACGATAATTGTCCTTTCTATCTTAAGAATAAAAAATCTTTAAATGCTCATGATAGAAAACTTTACAAAGATCATCCAGAGAAAATTAAACTTAGATATGTCTATCGTAAATTTAATATTGATTTACCTAAACTCACACAAGATTATCGTGAATTTATTAAATC
>CANQDB010000054.1 GCA_947591175.1 uncultured Bacilli bacterium | reverse complement strand
AAAGAAAAATTTCCATATGTAAAGCCAAAAGAAAAGAAACTGTCAAGAAATTAATCACTTAATTTCCCAACAGCCCCCTCTTTTAAACCATTTTATCGATATTTTTAGGTACTTGATCTTTAAGAATAGCATTCACAATTTTATCTTCTTTTTCTTTAGAAACATCCTTTCCAGTTATGCCACCAATCTCTTTTACCAAATCTCGTAAAACTCCTTCATCCTTCATATCACTATGTTGTAATTTGTTAGCAAGGGAAAGAATTGTCTCCTTATTGACATTAGTTTTATTTTCAACTTTCTTAAAAAAAGAATCTCCAAACATAAAAAAACCTCCTACATTATTATATGTAAGAGATCGCTTTTAGTTAGAGTACTTATCTAGTCCTAATTTCTTTTCGTACTTTTCACGACGGCGACGAAACTCCATCGATTGTTTTTGATATTGTTCTAAGGTGATTAATTTTTTTTGCAAACGTTCATCAAGCATAGCTTGCGCTCTGTCTAACCCTTCAAGTTCATTTTTTGGATCTTTTCGATTAAATAATAATCCCATAATTACTCTCCTCTATTTTTGAATTGAAGAACTATTGGTGTTCCTCCAAAGTCAAAACTTTCTCTAATTTTATTTTCTAAATAACGTTCGTATGAAAAATGAACAAGTCCTTTATTATTGACAAAAAAGGTAAATTTTGGGGGAGCCGTCCCCGTTTGAGTCGTATAATAAATCTTCAAGCGATTTCCCTTATAAGATGGTGGTAAATTCAAGCGATACGCATCTATTATCACATCGTTTAAAGTATTTGTTTTTACTTCCTTTTTACAGTTTTCCCCAACTCTTATAATTTCCGGCATCAAAGTATGAATTCTTTTTTTGGTAAGGGCCGATAAGAAAACGATTGGGGCATAAGTAGCAAATTGAAACTCGGCTCTTATTTTTTTGATAAAGTCAGCTATGGTCTCATCTTTAACTGTATCCCATTTGTTGACGACAAAGACTAAGCCTTTACCTTTTTCAATAGCATACCCCGCGATATGTTTATCATGTTCAATAATTCCTTCTTCGGCATTGATAACTAGGACACACACATCACTTCTATCCATCGCTCTAAGACTTCGAAGTAAACTATACTTTTCAATATTTTCGTAAACTTTACCTTTTTTACGCATTCCAGCTGTATCGATAACCACGTATTCTTCTCCGTGATATGTAAAAACTGTATCGACAGAATCTCTAGTAGTGCCCGCAACATCACTTACGATTGCTCGTTCTTCATTAAGTAAAGCGTTGATTAAACTACTCTTTCCAACATTAGGACGTCCGATAACTGAAAATTTAAGACGTTCATCAGGTGTCTCTTCCTCTTGCTTAGGAAAATCCTTAACGATTGCTTCCATTAATTCAATAAATCCAGTGTTATGTTCCGAAGAAATAGGCACATAAGTATCGAAACCTAATTCATAAAAGTCATAGAGGTGTTCTTGATAAGCCTTATGGTCTACTTTATTGATAGCCACGATTACCTTTTTATTAGATTTACGTAATAAATCACGAATCATTTTATCTGACGAAGTAAGCCCCTCTTTACCATCGACGACAAAGACTACGACGTCACTTTCTAAAATAGCAAGTTCCGCTTGAACTTTGATTTCATCACTAAAAAGTTCTTTGGAGACTTCGATTCCACCTGTATCAATTAGATAGAAACGATAATCTAAATATTTAACTTCACTATAGATTCTATCCCTTGTCACGCCTGGAGTATCTTCGATAATCGATATCTTCTTACCGACCATTTTGTTAAACAAAGTACTCTTGCCGACATTTGGATGTCCAACTAATGAAACTGTAGGTAAGGCCATAAATCCACCTCCTTTTTTTCTTCTTTATTATAGCAAAAACGCAAAAAAACTACAACCATTGAAATCGAAAAAGGAAAAGTGTTATGATAAGTTCGGAGATGAAAAAATATGAAAGATAAAATTACTATCAATACTCAAAGTAGTATTAGAATTGCTGGTGACCAAATTATTTATTTTGACCCTTTTAAAATAAGTGACAGAAAAAATGACGCCGACCTTATTTTTATAACCCACGATCATTATGACCATCTAGACCCTACTTCCATTGACAACATAAAAAAAGAATCTACTTGCCTAGTAGTTCCAAAAAGTATTAGACCAAATCTTACTAACATAAATATTAAAGATGAAAACATTATCGAAGTAGAACCTAATCAAACATATTTAATAAATGGCTACAGGGTCGAAACTATTCCCAGTTATAATTTAACTAAACCTTTCCATCCCAAAGATAAAAATTACGTTGGCTATATCATAACGATCGACAATGAAAGAATCTATATTTCAGGAGACACTGATAATACAATTGATGCCCAACAAGTAAAATGTGACATTGCTCTTATTCCAATTGGGGGAACTTATACGATGGACTATCAAGAAGCAAGTGAACTAATAAAAGTTATGAAACCAAAAGTCGTAATTCCCACACATTATGGAAGTATTGTTGGCACCCTTCAAGATGGAAAATTATTTAAAGACAATCTAAAAGATTTTGAGGTTATATTAAAAATAAATTAATCGCTTTGAAGAAGAAGCCCTAATCTTTTTACTTCTTCTACTTCTTTTCCATAGACAAGGCTACCTAATTCTAAGTACGTTAGGTAGTTTTTTTCATGTTCTAACGAAGCATAATAGTAACCGTTATGATAATAAAGAGGTTTTAAAGAATCAACATAGTCGAAATTTAAAGTTTTTAAAAAGAACTCTTGATTAAGTAAAATTATCACTTTTAAATCGATGGTAAAGAAGTCGAAATCATCATCTATTGGTTTTAACTCAACAAATATGCCTATCTCTTTATGAACGTAAACCTTCATTTCATAAAATCCCATGAGGACGATATTGTAAAGCCGTTTTAACTTAAGAACTAGTTCCTTAGCATATTTACTGATAGAATCTTTTGAGGCAAAGTCAACTTCTTTTATATAAGCCCGATTGACATATATATAATAAACTTCATCTCTTTCTAGAACTCGCAAGATAATCACCTAAAGTATCATATGAAGAGACGACTTTTTGGTAACTAAAAAGAGACTAAATGGTCTCTTCGGTCAATGATTCAATTTGTTTTAAAATATCGTCTCTTCCTAATTTTGTTACGCTAGAAAATAGTACGAGTTCATCGCCTACAACTAAGTCTAAGGCATCTAAGATAGCCTTCTTGTTTTTATCTTTCTTGCTAGCTCCTACTTTATCGACCTTGGTTGCTACAACTGTAACAGGAATATTATAATATTTTAAGAAATGATACATAAGTAAGTCATCTTCAGTTGGTCTCATGCGAAAATCGACGAGCATAAAGACCCTTTTCATCTCACTTCTTTTTTCGAGATATTCTTCAATCATTTTACCAAACTTTTCTTGCACTTTCCGATTAACTGCCGCATATCCATATCCTGGAACATCGACTAAATAAAAAGCATTGTTCACTAAGTAAAAATTTAAAGTTTGAGTTTTTCCTGGAAGACTAGAAATACGGGCAATATTTTTACGATTAACCAAAGCATTGATAAAACTACTTTTACCAACATTACTGCGACCGACTAGTAAAAATTCTGGAAGTCCATCTTCGGGATATTGACTTCTTCTAACCGCACTTATTTTTAACTCGACATTATTTATCTTCATGAGAACACCTCTTTTCCAAATCCTCAATATATTTCTTAGTAACTCCATCTAATTCTTCGATAAGAGAGTCAACTTCATCCATCGTATGAACTCTTGCACCAGATGCAAAGGCATGACCTCCACCATTGTACTTCTCGGCAATAAAATTAATAACTGGACCACGTGAACGAATGTTAACCTTAAACAATTCGTTTTTAACATCCTCAGAAACTGTAAGCCAAACTAAGTAATCCTCGACGTAATTAAAATTATTGACGATGTTACCGGCTGCTCCCGCATCCGTATTAAACTTGGTTAAAATATCGTTAGTTAACTTTATATAAGCGACTCCATGATCGGTAATTGTCAAATTTTCAGCAATGTAGCCTTGCAAGCGAAACTCGTTTAAAGGACGCATATAAATTTCTTGATAAATTTTTTCGATATCCAAAGGATACTTTTCTAATAGATCTGCGACTAGTCTAAATGTTTTAGGGGTCGAATTTCTAAAAGAAAACCTATTAGTATCAGATACTAAACCGATAAAGAGATTACGAGCAATATGTTCGTTCATCTCTAATTTCGTGTTAAATAAAAGTTCTATAACTAATTGAGATGCACTACTGGCAGTTTCATCGATCCACTCGACTTCACCAAAAGTTTCCATATAAGGATGATGATCTATTTTAATACAAGCTTCGTACTTAGTAGGATCCGCCGAATCAATTCTCTTTTTATCAGGAGTATCTAAAACAATTAATAAAGCTTTATCCGTCGGTTCTTCGAACTTATCCATCTTACCTATATATGTAAACTTTGAACTCCCATTACCAATCGCATAGACCTTTTTTTCGGGGAAAGTAAGCGTAATTGCTTCTTTTAAAGCCAGTTGACTTCCCATCGCATCAGGATCTACCCCAATATGCCTAGCAATGACGATAGTTGGGTACTTTTTAATTAATCTAAATATTTTTTTATACATAGAATCATTCCTATCTAAATGAGTGCTACAGTATCCCTAGCAATCATCAATTCTTCATCAGTCGGTACTACATAAACATCTATTTTTGAAGTTGGACTACTTATTTTAGCAAAAGTTGCTATCGTATTTCTATTCTTATCTAAGTCACATACAATTCCAAGAACTGCTAAACGTTCCATTATTTTTTCACGAATATAGAATGAGTTTTCTCCAACTCCAGCCGTAAAACAAATGACATCTACTCCACCTAAAGTAACATAATACTGGCCTATGTAATTTACAAGACAAGATACATACTTTTCTAGAGCCAAATTAGAAGCCTTGTCGCCTTCGTTGGCCAAAGCAATCAAATCTCTCGTATCATTAGATTTTCCACTCATACCTAAAAGACCGGATTCTTTATTTAACATGCGCATAACTTCGTTAATATCTGTATCCTCTTTTTCCATAATATACGGAATAATCGATGGATCGATATCTCCTGAACGTGTACCCATCATGACTCCTGCTAAAGGAGTGAAACCCATCGATGTATCTATACATTTTTTATCTTTAATCGCACAAATACTAGCACCATTTCCAATATGGCAAGAAATAATTCGTAAATGATCGTTATTTAGTTCTTTACTAATTTTTTCAGTAATATACCTGTGACTTGTTCCATGGGCTCCATATTTCCGAACCCCATATTTTTGATACCATTTATAAGGAACTGGATACAAGTACTTTTCTTCTTCCATCGTTTGATGAAAAGATGTATCGAAGACTGCAACCATTGGAACATTAGGTAACTCCTTTTGAAAGGCCGTTATAACTTCTACTTCAACTGGATTATGTAATGGTGCTAAATCTTTAATCCGAAGCACTTCTTGTAAAACTTCATCATCGATAAGAGTAGATTCTTTATATTTTTCGCCACCATTCACAATTCGATGCCCAATACCTTGAATTTCATCTAAAGATGAGATTACTCCTACTTGAATTAATTTTTCAATCAAGATGCGAACAGCCTCTAAATGATTAGGTAAAACAACTTCTTGAGTTATCTTTTCACCTTGATATTTTAAAGTATAACTTCCACCTTCGATACCGATACGTTCAAAGACACCTGAAATTAGAACTTCCTCCCTTTCCATTTCAAAAAGGCTGAATTTAAAGGAACTACTTCCAGCGTTTACAGACATTATTTTCATAGACGTAACCTCTTTCTAATTCACTTCTATTTTAACATAAAGTACTTATTTTGCAAACAAAGAAAAACATCTTACAAAAGATAAGACATTTTTATTTTTAGAAACAAATTTTTAAGAAAAGACCATACTTTTTGCGAATAATATAATTGGAACGTCCTAGTGAAGGTACTTTTCCCCAATCTTAATAGAAAGGGGGGTATGTATATGAGACAAATAGAGAAGTATTTATATTTTCTCATTATCTTACTAATTATTGTAATCCTTATAAAATTATAATAATTAAAAAGTACCCACTTTTTAAGTAGGTACAATCACCATTATAGGGAAAGTACCTTCTTGAGCCTAGGTACGTTCCTTTTTTAGATAGTAAATAAATTTCAAATAGAAAAATATCTACATTTTCTCATTACACTTCTAGCAAGCTCCTCTTGCTAATTATATTATACTACAAGATAGTTAAAAAATCACAAAAATTATTTATTTTTGAGCAAAGGCATAAGTATCTCTTGCAATCATTACTTCTTCGTCAGTTGGAATAATATAAACCTTGCAAGTAGAGTCCTCAGTACTTATTAAAGTTTCTTCCCCACGAACATCGTTCTTAACTGGATCAATTTTGATACCTAAACAAGCAAGAGAAGAAATAATATCACTTCTTGTACCTTTCGAGTTTTCTCCAACTCCAGCGGTAAAGCAAATAGCGTCGGCTCCACCCAACAAAACATAATACTGGGCAATATAGTTAACGATCTTTCGAACATACATCTTTTGAGCTAAAGCACAACGTTCATTCCCCTCTTTAACACCATCTTCGATATCACGAGAATCACTACTGACACCACTGATACCTAAAAGTCCACTCTTTTTATTAAGAGCGTTATCGATTTCTTCAACACTCATACCAGCATTATTTTTCATATATAAAATCATTGAAGAATCAATATCTCCAGCACGTGTTCCCATCATGATACCAGCATTAGGACTTAAGCCCATTGAAGTATCGATACATTTTCCATCTTTGATAGCACTGATACTACCACCATTTCCGATATGACAAACGATAATCTTGGCATCATCCTTACCTAATAATTCTTGGCAACGCTTTGATACGTACTTATGACTTGTTCCATGGAAACCATACTTTCTAACACTATATTTTTCATACCATTCATAAGGAACCGGATACAAATAATTCTCAATTGGCATAGTTTGATGAAATCCCGTATCAAATACTGCTACTTGGGTAGCTTCAGGAACTAACTCACGGAAAACATTTATAACCGTAATATTAGCAGGGTTATGAAGTGGTGCTAAAGGTACTAAGTCTTCTAATACTTTAACTACTTCATCCGTAATTAAAACTGAATCGGCATACTTATCTCCACCATGTACAACTCTATGACCTACTCCTTTAAGTTCGGCCATATCTTCGACAACATGATAATTTTTTAATTCTTCGATTAAGATTTGCACAGCTTCTTTGTGCGTAGGTAAAGAAACATCCTTCTTATTTTTTTCACCTTGATATTTAATGGTATAACTTCCGTCGATTCCAATTCTTTCAAATAGACCAGAAATTAATACTTTTTCTTCAGGCATTTCATACACTTGAAACTTTAAAGATGAACTACCTGCATTAACCGCTAAAACTTTCATAGTGACACACTCCTCACTTGTTAATTATACTATATTCCTTTGATTTTTAAAAACAAATTTTTAAGAACTTACACTTTTCTCATATAAAGAAATCAATTCTTCAATCGACAAGTCAGTCTTCTCAATCAAACGCACCTTTTTCCTAGCAAAACGATAGAATAAATAGTCAGGTAATTCCATTCGTTTAAACTTATTTAGAAAGTGAATATTTTCTTTAAAATCAGGAACTACTTTAGTTAATATTTGAATTACTATTTTTTCAGTTTCTTTTTTATTTTTTAAATTATGAGAAAACCTTATATTAAAAAGTCTTTCAAAAAGATGTTTCATACATATTGCATCAACTTCTTGTTTATAGTATTCGTACAAACCATTATCACTAAATCTTTGTTTTAAAGCCATAAGTGGATAGACTGTATTTTTTATAGATTTACCTGTACTAACATTACAAATATCTATTAAAGAAGTAGAACCTTTTCGATTGATTCTTTGATAAATTACTTTATTCGTAGCATAGACCTTGTTAGCTTTGGCAAGCATAAATGGAACACATTCGACATCTTCGTTAGCACTGCCATTAGAATCGTAATATTTTAATAAATCCTTCTTCCAAATCTTAGCAGTAATTAAAGTAAGGAAAGATGAAAGAATATGTTTATCTTTTTTTATGTCGATAACTTGTTCTCCAAATTTTAAATTAATAGAGGGAATCTTAAAATGGTTTGTTCCCGACGAAACACGTCCCATACCAACTTCAACTCGATGTTTTTTCATCTGATTTAATAGATAGAGGTAATTTGGAATATTCATCCTATCATCACTATCTAAAAAAGCTATGTAATCAGAGTGACTCTTACTAATTCCAAAACGTCTAGTTAAACTAATCCCTTGATGCGGTCTTTTAAAAACATGATAATTTCCATTGTGTTGCTTGAAAAAATCTTTAACAACGGAGACTGAATTATCTTTACTACCATCATCGACAACAATAACTTCGACATCATCGTATCCGACGACTGTTTTTAGGCAAGGAATAATGAAAGAACTAGAATTCCACATCGGAATAATGATGGAAAGTTTAGGCTTTTCCATACTGCTACACCTCGTTACATATCATACTATAATCGACCTTTTATTTCAAGTGAAGCCAAAAAGAAGACAGGCTACCCTGTCTTCTAAGTTACATAAATTTAATTATTTATTCATATAACTTCCACTGATTTGGTTCATTCCGTTTTGAACTAAACGTCTTGTGATTTCACCACCAACAGATCCGTTAGCACGGCTAGTAGCATCTGGTCCTAAATTAACACCAAATTCGTTAGCGATTTCGTATTTCATCTTATCGATAGCTTGTTTAGCACCAGGTACTCTCATTTTCATTGAATTTGTATTGTTGTTCATGATTTTCACCTCCTACA
>CANQDB010000053.1 GCA_947591175.1 uncultured Bacilli bacterium | reverse complement strand
TTTTCCTATGGTTTTATTTTATTTGACTGTGAATAGTAACCTTTTTACAATTCTATATTATAATAAAGATGAGAACGGAGGGTATAAGCATGAAAAAAAAGTACATCCCAATCTTAATCATTATATGTTTAGCCATTATAAGTATGTTACCGATGTTAACCGAGATGCATATTCATGGCCACGACACAGTATTTCATATAGAAAATATCAAAAGTGTCTTAGAAACTATTAGAACTAATTTTTGGTTAACACCGATTGCTAGTAAAGTAGGTTTCAATTTAGGTTATGCCACACACCTATTTTATCCGATTTTTCCTCATTTCGTAGGAGCAATCATCCTTTTGTTAATTACACCTTTTAATGGTGATGCATTTATGGCTTTAACGATTAGTTACACTTTAGTATCCATTCTTTCAAGCCTAATCGTCTACTTTCTTGCTAAACGTCTTTTCAAAAAAGATAATTTAGCCCTTTTATCAAGCATCACCTATATCTTTATGCCCTATCGCCTAGGAAACATCGTAGTTAGAAGTGCCTATAACGAAGTCTTCACTTTTCTCTTTATTCCCCTAATACTCTTAGGACTAAGTTATCTAGTCGATGAAAAAACTTCTTCTAAAAAAGCCTATCTCTACTTTGTCATAGGCTATGTAGGTCTCATCTACAGTCACCTAAGTATGGCTCTTTTCTTCACTTTACTCTTAATTCCATTTGCCATAATATATCGTAAGGAACTCTTCAAAAAAGATAAAATGAAATTATTAGGAAGTGCCATTCTTACCGTAACCCTTTTGGTTTTACCGATGTTAGTTCCCCTACTGGAACACAAATTATTAGGAAACTACTTAGTCTTTAAAGAAAACTATCTATCAGGCTTACAATACGTAAAGAGTTATAATAATCAACTAGTCGATTATTACCAAATTTTAAATGATTACTCTTGGTCTATTCCACGATATATTAACTGGATCGTATTAGCTTTAGGGTTCATTTCTCTTATCGTTTTCTTTGTAAAAAAAGAAAAACCCAAATTTTTAAAAGGCATACTCTGGTTCACTCTTATCTCATTTTTAATTACCTTAAAAGACTTCCCTTGGGAATATGTACCATCATTTCTATACATGATCCAGTTCTCATGGCGTCTAGAAACTTTCCTAGTAATCTCACTAAGTCTTTTTGTTCCTTATGCCTTAAGCTATATTAAAGGTAAATGGCAAAAAATTCTACCTATTGGTCTAATCATCTTAGTCTTCTTAACCAGTCTTCCATTAATCGGTAAGTTATCTAATCACAAATACGTAATAGAAGAAACAATTCCTAACAACGCTATGGGTCACTCGATGGAATATTTACCAGAAAAAGCCTATTATAACTTAAAGTATCTTGAAACAAGAGGCGAAGAGTTAATTATCGATAAAGGTAAAGCTAATGTTGAACTAATATCAAATAATATTCCAGAATTAGTCTTCAAAGTAACCAACAATACTAATGAACTAACTATTGAACTACCACGCTTATATTATCTAGGCTATACTCTTAAAGGAGATAAAGTTACATCACTCCAAGAAAATGAACATGGACTAATCGAAGTAACTATCGAAGGAAATGGTACCTATAATTTAGAGTACGTTGGTACAACTCTTATGAAAATAAGTTATTTCTTACCATTATTAGGAATTGCACTAATCATCTACACCACCAAAAAAGTAACGAACTAAGCGTTACTTTTTTTGATAAGTTTTTGGCTTTTCATCTTGATCAGTTGTCTCTTGTTCTTCATTACTTTCTATAATAGTTTCACTAGAACTAGGTACTCCAGGTGTTAAACCAGTTTCTTCTTTTATTTCTTTATCTACTTCATCTAGTTCTGTAAATTCGGCATCTATAATAGGTGGCAAAGAATCAAGTGGACTTGGTTTCTTCAAATCTTCAATTCGAGCAAAGAAGGTATTAACAGCACTTTCCATCCGATCGTAAGTGTCGCTTGGTAAATTAAACGAATGCAATAGTTGCACGTTTTCTGTAGCATTTTCTTTATTATGTTGAATCAAAGAATCCATTAAGTTCATAACTCCTTGTGTAAGTTCAAGAGATTGTCCTTGCGCATTTAGTCCAGCCTGAATAGCAATTTGACTACCAATAATTGGAATAAAATTATCACGTGAAGTCTTAAGTCCATCGATTGTCATTACGTGGCTTGCCATCATTTGATTTATTTGTGTAAGTTGTTGTTTTAGCAAAGTTGAAGCTTCTTTTAGTCTCCTAACTTTAACTTCCAACGTTTCTCTTTTAGCTTTCCATGTAAGATATTCATCGAATTTAGCCTTATCACGACTAGTTTCAATTTCTTTTTTGCGTGCCTGCTTAAAAGCCCCTTTAGCAACTTGTAACATCTCTTCGTTTTTAGCCTTATGAGCTTCGATATATTGTCTAATAGCATCGTATCCTTTAACTTGTTCCGATAAAACCTCGATATCTTTATCTAGTGTCTCTCTTAAATAAGGTAAAGAAGCTGGATCTAAAACTTTTTGTTCCTGTGGTTTAAAAATCAAATTAACGATACTTTGAGGAATCATTTTTAAAATACCAGTTCTCTTTTTTTCAACCTTTTCAATTAAGTATATCTTATCGCGAACCTCACTCATTGGTTGAAGGGCTGTCGACGTAGCCATTTCACTTGGTGTTGGTAAAGCGTCTTGTATATAACGTAAATGATTATAGATAGAGTCTCCAAAGAATAATATATCTTTCATACTTCCTAAATCAATACTAGATATAGGCGTATTTAAAAGTCTTCCAATTCGAGCATCTAAGTCTAATGATAATTCGTAATCTTGTAAAGTAGTAACCTCATATTTCAAAATATCATAGTCACACCCGAGTGTCTTGACAGCATTTTGGAAAGTTGAATCTTTTTCAGTCTCTTCTTGGAATAAAAACTTTGCACTACCGGCGATTGTAGCCTTTTCTGAATCAATCGTTAGATCCTCTACTTCATTAAGAACATTTCTTATTTTATCTTCATCCATAAAATATGGAAGATATTGATCAAAAAACAATCGATAATCAATGTCCTCACTTTGTAACATTTTAAGTTTCAAAGTATCCACCTCGAAAATATTTGCCAACTTACCTAAAGTTATATATTGCTTTTCAAAATACTTAACTACTGGATTATCGACATAGTACAAAGCCAAAGCCAAAGACATTTGTCTAATAGAAGAATCTTTTAAAATATCCTTTTTAGGATGATGTTCTTTTATATAACGATTAATTAACAAAACCTTTTTCATATATTGAATGTTTTCTTCATCTAAACATTCCATTACATCTTCTGCTAAAGATAGTTCTTCGCGATTTTTTTCTTCTTGCTTTCTTTTTTCTTCTTCTCGTTTTTCTTCTTCGATAAAGTTTGCAACTTTCTCATCTAAATTAACAAATTCCTCTCTTAAAGGGCGATAATTTAAAGAAAAAACTGTTTCAATTATAGATGGAATAGTGATTTCATTCTTTTGTCTAGTAGCATTTACTCCTTCTTGTAAAAACGGAAGATATTCTTTTAATAGAGACTTATCATAATCTATTTTCCGAGAAGTTTTATATAATTTAGACTCATCGATTGGAAAATACTTAGTACAATACCTATAAACAGGTCCAACTTTTTCATTATCCTTCATTTTAACTAGAGCATCTATAAATGATGGAGCAATAAGCGATGAATCATATGGCTTAGAAGTACGTCCATAAGATGAGATAGATAGCTTCAAAAATTCGCTTACAACAGGAGACAATCCTTCAAAGAAATCCTTTTCAAAAGCTAAAAGTTCCTTTTCCTTTTTGTTGGCTAAATACGTTTCGACTTGTTTGATAAAATCTTGCTCTATACCAATATCAGGTTGAATTGTCTCAAAAACAGTTTTTATAAATTCAAAAGAAACACTCTTCGTAATTATAAAGTTTGAAACAATATCGTTAAGAGTAATTTCTCTACTATTCAAATCTTTATTATTTCCTTCATAAATAATTGCTCTAAATGTATTACCCAAAGTATAAAAAGGAATCGTTGTATTAGCAATATCTTCATCTGTAACATTTAACTTTACAAGGTCCAAAACTTTTTCTTTGGTAACTCCATGATCGTTAAAGAAAACTGAAACATCATTTCCAAAATGATAAGAAGATAGTAAAAAGGCTAAACCAAGAGCATCTTCTTCGTGAGATAAATATCGCGTATTATGTTTCTCATCTTGCATTCTAGTAATGATAGTTTGATAAGTATCGCCCGTATAATCGATAAAACTTCGTACATCTCTTGATAGAGAATTATAAAAATCATGCTTATCGCGGACGAATTGTTCTCTTTTTAATTTTTCCTTCGTCTTAACAAGTAACTCATCCATATCGTCAAAGAGATGACTGCTACAAGAAAACGTTCCCAAAATAGAATCAACAGTCATATTTCCTACAAAGGTAGGATCTAATAATTTTTGAAAAATAGTTGAAACTTGAACCTCTTTTGGATTAGAAGAAGCATAATATGGATAATATTGTGAGCGAATCAGAGGCAAAACTTTACCTTTAGCATACATACCTTTTTTATCATCACTAGTCAAATAATTAACTGTTAGTAATGCATCTTGAATTTTCTTTTCTGTAAGTCCAAAACCTTTGAGTAAATCTTTTATATCAAAACCATTTTCTTCTAAAACATCCCAAATTGCCGCAATATCTGTAATTTCTTTATTGCCACTTTCTTGCACATGACGTGAAAAATAAATAGATAGTAAAAGTGACGTGGCCGGAATATCTAAATGACTTGGGAAGCATTCTTGATACCTTAAAGCATTTTGAATAACAACAGCATTGTTAATATATTTATTGACTACTAAGGGATAACCTTCAAAAAGTTTTCTCTCTAAAACATTTAAATACTGTTCATGTTCCTTATCAGATAATTCTCCAATGTTATCATTAACAAAACCCGATGAAAGTTCATTAAAGAGAAGTCCACTTGATATAAAATGACCATTATCATAAAATTTATCAAAGACTAAATCTAATAAATCAATTGGTAATAACGTCGAGCAAAATAAGGGATTTTGAAAAGCCTTACCAGCAAAAGTTCTAAGTATATTTTCTATCTCAAAAAGATCTGTCTCTTCCTTTGGACGTTCTATTTCTGGAATATGAAATTTCGCTTGTTTAAATTGCGTCAAATAAGATGGCAAAAAAGAAGCACTAGTAGCAAACAATATAACAAAATACATATCAAGTTCACCATAAACTGTAACGTTTTCAATAGATAATGATGATTTTTTGAGATAAGTAGCTAAATAAGGTGCAACAAATTTCAAATAATTCAAAGTTTCTTCAGGTATTAAATCGAGGAATTGTTGATAAGATAAATTGTTACTAGTTACCTTAGAAGAAAGAGACGTACTCTTAGAAGAAGGTCCTTTATCTATAGAAAAATCATTGTGTTCTAAAATTTCCTTTAAATGATTATACTCATAATCTGACATTTGATCTAACCATTTTTGATAAATAGGGCCTGAAATAAGTGAACGAATGTAAATGAAATCATTGACAATGTCTTTTTGTAAACGACTAGAATCTTCTTTCAAAATTTGGCTTGCTAAAGTTTTTAAAGTTTGAAACTCATCTGCCAAAGATATATTGTGTTGTTCTAAGATCTTCTTTAGATTATTATAGTCATCTGCTAATATCTGATCTAACCATATTTGATAAGTAGAATTTGAAATAAGGTGACGAATATGAACGAAATCAATGATAAGTTCCTCTTGCGAACTACTAGAATTATTTTTTAATATTTGACTAACTAAAGTATTTAACGTTTGAATTACAAAAGCATTCCTTTGTCCTTGTGCCATACTATTTAATTTTTTTTGAAACTCACTTCTTGGCATAATCTTTTCATCCAGTTCTTTTTCATTTATTTCCTTACGATCATCTATATCTAGAGTTACTACATTTCCATTTTCTTTAAAAATCTTATCTAACAACTCAAAATCTTCATTGGAATATTCAGCTAATAACTCCTTATATAAAAAGGCAAAATTAGGATCATGCGCCTGCCATGTACATCTTATTAGATAAAAATCATCGATAATATCTTCAATAGGTTTCTTTGGTTCCTGAGAATTTTTATCAAGTAACGAATTAAGTAATAGGATAACTGCTTGGCGATTAATTGATTTTACTGTTTCACCACTTACTTTAGTTCTTTTATCCTTAACATTATCTTGAGATTTTTCAATTTCAAAAATATCACTAGCATATTTGTGAGCATATTCAAAAAGCGAATCTTCAAAATGAAAGAATAATCTCGTATTAGCTAGTCTAATAGAACTTATTGGCAAAGATTCTACTAAACATTTATAATTGTCAGCAAATTCAGAATCGTTATGGTGCCATTTTTTCAAAAACGTAGCATAATGAGATACTAAATCATAAAAATCTCCACTATAATTATCATTAGTTAATGCCATTAATAGTTTCTTAGTACCAGACATGTATAGTTCTTTCATTTTTTCTTTGGGTGTCTTTGAGGTTACATCTTTAACTAATTCATCGACATAAGAAATAACATCTTCATTTTCATAATCATCAAGCATTGCAATACCCCCCTAATGCGAGTTTTATAATACCATAAAATCCTTAAAATAACAAGAAAAAAGACTTATTTAAGCCTTTTATAAAACGATAGCAATCATATTGTTAGAACCTTTGTTGACGATCTTTGTAAGAGTCGACTGTAACTTATAGCGAATATTATCTGGCATTAAACTGATTTTTGATTGAATTCCTTCTTGGACAATGACATCTAGACTACGTCCAAAGATTTCACTCTTCCAAATATTTTGCGGATTCGTCGTATTGTCTTTCATTAGGTAGTCGATTAGTTCTTTACTTTGTAGTTCACTTCCAATAATAGGTTCAAAAGTACTTTGAACGTCCACTCTAATCATATGTATACTAGGAGCAACTGCTCTTAACTTAACACCATAGCGACTTCCTTGTTTCGTAATTTCAGGTGTATCTAGTTTCATATCTTCTAAACTAGGAGATGCGACCCCATAGCCAGTTTGTTTAACCATCTTTAAGGCATATTTTACTTGGTCGTATTCGCGTTTTGCCTCGTTGAATTCTTGGAACAGTGATAATAGTTCTGCTTTATTGGTAACATCAATCTTAATGATATCTGTTAACACTTGATTATATAGTTCCGCTGGAGCCTCTAAAGAAATTGTCACAACCCCAGTCGCCGGATTTACTTCCGAAATATAAGCCTTCGAAATTGTCTCATTATTTAAAAAGTGATCCGTAATCGTTTCGATATCTCTTAGTTTATTGACAGCCACGACACTTTCTCGAATAGCCTCGATATAACTCTTTTTAACTTCGTGTTTAGGATTTAAAATGGCAATCCACTCAGGCATATTAACTTGTACTTCCAAGACTGGGAATTCATACAAAGCCTCTCTTAAAATATCGTACATATCTTTTTCATTCATGTTTTCGATATTGATAGGCATGACTGGAACTCCATGTTCTTCCCGTAAACTTTCGGCAATTCGCTCCGTCTCTGGTAACATCGGATGCGTCGAATTAAGTAAGACAATAAAAGGTTTACCAATTTCTTTTAGTTCACTTATAACTCTATTTTCGGCTTCGAGATAGTCATTTCTTGAAAATTCTCCAATTGAGCCATCGGTCGTAACCACAATACCAATCGTCGAATGATCTTTAATTACCTTTTCAGTTCCAAGTTCTGCAGCCTCGACAAAAGGAATCGGATCATCGTACCATGGTGTCTTTACTAAACGTGGTCCATTTTCATCTTCGGCACCCTTTGCATTATCGATTAGGTAACCGACACAATCAATTAAACGAATATTACATGTAAAATCATCGATTTGCACTTTAGCCGCTTGATTTGGTACAAACTTTGGTTCCGTTGTCATAATAGTTTTTCCTGCTGCACTTTGCGGTATTTCATCAAGTGCTCTTTTCTTTTCATATTCATCAGGAATATAAGGAACTACGAGCGTTTCAATAACTTTCTTTATAAAAGTACTTTTACCAGTTCGTACACTTCCCACGACTCCTAAATAAATATCTCCACCAGTACGCTCTGCTATGTTCTTAATAATTTCTTTCTTATCCATACACTTTCTCTCCTTATGCTTTCATTTAAATGTATGTGATAGTTTTGAAATTATTTCAAAAAAGAATTATTTCGTCAAAAAGTTCATTATCAAATCAACAAGTACCTCTTTTTCCTTAGGATTAGATTCAGCAATCAGTAAAGTGATAGCAACTAAAGTATAATTATCGATAACTTGTCCATTTTCAGTATAAAGAATATCATAAAAAGATAGAAAATAAATAAACAATGTCGCAGCAATACGTTTGTTACCGTCGATAAAAGTATGGTTTTTAGTAATAAGATATAAGAAGTTTGCTGCTTTTTCTTGAATACTCGGATAAAGTTCTTGACCATCAAAAGTTTGATAGATATTATCGATGATACTTGCTAGACCATTATTTCGTTCAAGAGCAAAGAGATTGCTATTGTTTTGAAATTTTAATTTACGAATGATTTCAATACATTCATCATACGTAACTTTCTTTTCATCTAAAGTCCCTTTAGGTTTTAAAATACGTTTATGATCATAATCATCCAAAATGTTTAAAGCCTTGGAATAATTATTTATTACTTTAATAATCCCTTGAGCCTCATCACCAGTTAGAGTCTTATCAATTCTTCCTGCAATATCAATCAATTTAACAGTTTTTTCCAAATAAGCAAGTCTCTTCTCATTAGCGGCATATCCTTTAATCATATAATCTTTTAATACTTTAGTTGCCCACTTTCTAAAAATGACACCATTTTTAGATTTTACACGATAGCCAACACTAATTATCATATCAAGATTATAGTAATCTACTTCTCTAGTTTGAGTTTTATCAGATAATGCTCCATGTTGAGTAGTGTGTGCAAATTTTGCACATACCACTTTTTTATCCAATTCATTTTCTTTAAAAACATTATTTATATGCCTTGTTATAACGGTTCTGTCTCTATCAAATAATTTAGCCATTTGCTCTTTTGTAAGCCACACAGTTTCATCTTTTACATTCACCTCCAATTTAACATTTTGGTTTTCAAATAATATTATTTCATTTTTCAT
>CANQDB010000052.1 GCA_947591175.1 uncultured Bacilli bacterium | reverse complement strand
ACTTTATTCGCCTAGTTTTTGGCATGAAAAAAATAACAGAAAATAATTTTATCTGTTATTTATGGCTGAGTAGTAACCTTTTTACGTTACTACTCAGCCATAAAATTAACAAAATTAACAAAATAGAGTACAAATAATAAAAAAATATGATATTATATATATGAAGCGAGAAACCCTATTTTAGCTAATTTGGGTGCTACACATCTCGCTTTTTTTGTTTGATTGTGTTATGATTATAGTAGCTAAAATAGGAAGTGGAGCAAATGGCAAGAAATAACGATATCTATAAAATGTATGAAGAGCAATTTTATGAAGTTGAAAAACTTAATAAAATTATCAATAATCAAAAATTGGAAATAGATACATTAAAATATGAGTTAAAATATTCAAAAGAAAGAATTATATCAGAGGTAAACAAAGCAACAAGGCCATATGAAAAAGAAATTACCAAATTAAAAGAGGACTTAGATAACGCTCTAAAAGAAATAGATAGATTAAAACTAGAACTCAGTTCTAGAACTGAAGATAATGATAAAAACTATATTATAGATAAATTAATGAATAGAGTTAATAAAAATAGCACTAATTCATCAATTCCAACAAGCAAAGAAATAAGGAAAGAAAAAACAGGAGCAAATATTTATAATCATCGAGAGAAAACAAATCGTAAAACTGGTGGACAGATAAACCATCCAGGAAAAACTTTGACCAAAGATTTATTGGAACAAAAAATAAAAGATAACAATTTAAAGATTGTAGAAGTGAAGCATTATATTAAAGGTAATCCAAAGAACAAGAATAAGGTTAAATATAAAGTTGGTTTAATCATAGAGCCACGTATAGAAAAGCATATTTTTATATATGGCGAAGAATACAAAGAACAAATGCCTAAAAGTTATTATAGTGATGTAACATATGATGAAGACCTAAAATCTTTTGTGGTTATATTGGGGAATTATTGCTCTTTAAGTTATAGTAAAATTCAAGAATTTATAAGCGATATAACAGGAGGTATAGTCAATCTATCACAAGGAACAATAGATAACATTTACCAAAATTTTTCTTCGAAAACAACAGAGACTTTAAATAACATTACGATCAATATTCTAAACGGGAAATATACTCATACAGATGAGACTGTAACAAGTGAAAATGGAAAAGAAAGTTATTATCGAGGATATGGGAACAAAAATAATGTTCTTTATAGATATCACCATAAAAAAGGTGATGATCCTATAAAAGAAGATAATATTTTAAATAAGTATTATGGAACAATCATATCTGATCATGAAGTAGGAATTTTCAAATATGGAACGAATAACCAAGATTGTATTATCCATATTGGAAGATATTGTAATGAACAAATACAAAACGTTTATGAGATAAGTTGGCCAGAAGATATATTTAAGTTTTTATTGAGGATAGAAAGAAACAGGAAAATATTGGAAAAATTTGGTAAAAATAAATTTAGCAAAAAAGAGATAGAGCAAATAGAACAGGAATATGATAGTATTCTAGATCGAGGGACAGAAGAGAATAAAGAAATATCTTCAACATATTGGCAAGAAAAGGCAGATAAACTTTTAAGACGATTAAAGAAATATAAGAGTTCTATCTTGTTTTACATTCATGATTTTTCAATCCCATATGATAATAATTTTATTGAACGAGCATTACGGATGATAAAAGGGAAAACAAAGGTATCTGGCGGATTTAGAAGTACAGATGGAGCCATAAGATTTGGTAATACAATGAGTATTATAAAAACTGCTCGACTACGTAAAATGAATGTATTTGATTGTATCAGGTCAATCTTCATGGGTGAAACTTTATTCGCCTAGTTTTTGGCATGAAAAAAATAACAGAAAATAATTTTATCTGTTATTTATGGCTGAGTAGTAACATTTTATGAAGTGCGAAACTCGGGATATGATACAATTTAAATCGAGTGGTACTCAGGAAACTTTAGAAGCCCTGAGTCATTTTTTTATTTATCAATCATTTTGTTTAACATGACTTAAAATTTAAAAATTTTATAGAACAAACTTCAAAAAAGTGTGTTCTTTTTTTGTGTTTTATGTTATCATAAAGATAATAGAGGGAGTGATATGAAAATGTCAAATAATTGGCTAGGATTAGTACTATCGATAATTTATATCGTAGCAATTGTCGGTCTGTCATCTTTTTGTTATAAAAGAAAAAAGTTTACGATGGATGAGACGAGAATCTTTATTCACATCGGTTTATGTAACTGGTGGTTAATTGCTTGGGTATACTTCGATAATTATATTTTTGCAAGTATCGTACCGGCACTTTTGATTATCTTTAACATCTTGAATTATCGGTACCATTTACTACCAGGAATCGAAACGAAGGATAAAAAGAAAAGGCATTTAGGTTCAGTTTGGTATGCCTTGGCGTTGTTTATTTTATCGCTTGTTTTATTCCGTAATACATTCTATATGTATACTGGTGCAATCGCTATTCTTATTTTAGGTTATGGTGATGGCTTAGCCACACTTATCGGATCTTACTTCGGTAAACATAAATTCGGTGTCAAAGAAAAATCAGTTGAGGGAAGTTTCACTTTATTATTGATGGCTTTCTTAATTGGAACGATTCTTTTACAATCGATGTATCCAACTTCTATGGTGGCTGCATATGCTCTATACATCTCAGTATTTGCTACTATGGTTGAACTATTTGCTCCAGGTGGAACTGATAACTTGTTCTTGCCTTTAGGAGTAGCATTATACACGTATTTATTAACGAAGTTCACATGGTTTGAACCGATTGCTATAGGCTTTACAATTACAGGTGTTATTATCTTTATCATTATGGCAACTAAGACTTTAACTCCAGGTGCTTCTATTTGTTCCTTGATTTTTGGAACAGCAATATTTGCTTTAGCAGGACCTGTTGTTTATGGAGCAGTACTTATCTTTTATTTAACTTCGATTCTATTAGAACATGGTCATAAAAAGTCACTAAAGCAAAAACTACGTAATTTGAACCAAGTAGAAGAAGATGGTTTAGCAATTGTTCTCTTTGCTATCATGTATTATTTTACTGGTAGTGAGATTGCTCTTGTTGCATCATTTGTAGCAGTAGCAGGAGCAACCGCCGATACTTGGAGTAGTGGACTTGGCTATTATTCTAAAGAACGAGTTCGTTCAATTATTACAGGTAAAGTAATTCCAAAAGGTGAAAGTGGTGGTATTACTCAATTAGGTACAACAGGTGCTTTCTTAGGATCTCTCTTAATTGCTTTATTTAGTTTACTTGCTCCAGGAGAAAACTTAATTGCACGTTTCTTACTTATCTTAGGATTCGGATTCTTCACTTCGATTATCGATAGTATCTTCGGTGTTTTCCTACAAGTTAAATACTATGACGAAGCCAAAGGACTTATCTTAGAAGAACGTCCTAAGAATATGAAAGGTATCAAAAAGGTATCAGGATATCGTTTCTTAACAAATGGTATGGTAAACTTCGTAACTGTTATGATCAGTTGTGTACTATGTTGTTCAGTTATGCTTTTGATATTCTAAAGTAAATTGTTTTCCAAAGACACTTGTCAACTTGACAGGTGTTTTTTGTCAAGTTAAAACGGAAAATGTCAATTTGCTTGACTGGGGGGGGGTATGTTTAGATTATAATAGAAATAGAATAGGAAGTGTGTCTAATGAGAGATAGAGTAAAGTTTTTTCTAATCTTTGGAATAAGTTTACTTTTAATTGGATGTATTGGTATGAGTTTTGCCCTTTTTACGACGGACACGGAACGAAAAGGTGCCCTTAATATAATTGTAGCCAATACATCATGTCCTTTAGAAAGTGATGAATTAGATGAAAATAATCAAATAATTTTAAATGGCGGAGAATCCAAAGAGATAACAGTTAAGTTAACGAATAGTAGTGTGATGCCAGTACACTCTATAATTACTTATACAAGTGGCATAGAAGATATAAAAATTTACTACATAGGAAGTAATGTAGATGAATTAGAAAATGATAACTTAGAAATAGGCGAAAATAAAACATATAGATTAGTAGTAGAAAATAATAATAATTCTACTCAAACTATTACAGTTAATGCTAGATGCGGACTAGCAAATAAAGACCTTACTTTAAATGAAAATGAAAAAACAATTAATGAATTATATGATCCACCTGTTGATTTAAGCAAAGTCCCACTTATGAAAGCATGGAATTACAGTGAAGAAACTAAGTGTTGCGTAGGAGATATGGATTATACAGATGTTACTCCACCATCAGAGGATTTTCATGAATATTATGAACAAATAACAAATATTACTTTTTCGAATAAATTAGAAGAACCAGAAGGAACTATCAACAAATGGGATGTATCTGAAGCTGGTGACGGAAGAGTAATGGCATATATGTTAAATGATGAAGAAAATCCAGGAAATTATAAAGTTATTATCGCAGGAGATGGAGGGGTATATGCTAATCCAAAACATGATAGGGGTAATAAAGGAACGGAAATACCAGGATTACTGAAAGGATTTACCAATGTCAAAAAAATGGATGTAACATATTTAAATGTTTCACAATTAACAGATATGTCATATATGTTTGGTGATTCGGGGGTTAATGCGAATGCTAATGATGCTTTCAAAGGTACAGAAATAATAGGTTTAGAAAACTGGAATGTATCTAAAGCGACAAATATGTCCTATATGTTCTCTGACTGCAGTCAATTAACTGATTTGGATTTAAGTGGTTGGGACACGTCAAGTGTAACATCCATGTATTCTATGTTCTATAACTGTAGCCAATTAAGTAATATAGGGGACTTAAGTGATTGGAACACGTCGAGTGTAACTGATATGTCTGGTATGTTCAATTGGTGTCACCAATTAACGAGTTTAGGCGATTTAAGTGGCTGGGACACAACTAATATAACTTCTATGTCTACTATGTTCTATTACTGTAGCCAATTAAGTACAACAATTACGATACGTGGTAATGTAACTAGTTATTGGTCTATGTTTTCTAGCGCCGCTACTGCAGAAGGTGCAAGTATCACAGTTAACTATATCGATGATGCTACTATGGCTATTGCTCAAACTATCGTTAATGATGTTAACAATCCTAATATTAAACTTGGTACTAAAGTTTCATAGAGTATTTATTAAGTCTTCCTTTATTGGAAGTCTTTTCTTTTCAAAAAAACTTCGTGTATTTAATAGAAAAATATGTTATAGTATATACTATATATAAAAGGGAGGGCTAATAATGTTTCATAAAGAAAAGGAAGAACTAGATACCAAACATTTAAATGAAGTAATTCGTTTGTCCCGTCATATTTTAAAAATAGTATTTATACTTATTGCTTTATTACTTATTTATATAGGTACAAAATTGATTCAAACATGGAATGTCATACCATTTATTAAGACTATCTTATCGATTTTGTCACCATTATTTATCGGTTTAGTAATAGCCTGGCTCTTTGATCCTTTTGTTACTAAACTTAATAAAAAAGGAATCAATCGAATAATTGGCACGATTATCGTCTTTGTCATTTTCTTAGGAGGCCTTACACTATTAGGCTTTCTTATCTATCCATCCTTGACTAGTCAAATTAACGAAATAGCTATGGCTGTTCCAAACTTTATTAACGAAGGTATGAAAGCCATCGACGATTTCTTTTTACATTTATCTAATCAAATAGGCTTTGACTTAACTGATACTAAATTGCAAATATTAAATTCTCTTAACCAATTTGGAACTAATTTGACAACCTCACTTCCAACTATGTCGATGAACCTTATTTCATCTCTTATAAGTGGAAGTGTTAACCTTGCTTTTGGTTTAATTATCGGGTTCTATATGTTATTTGATTTTCATAACGTTAGAAAACACTTGTTATCATTAGTTCCTAAGAAACATCATAAAGAAGTTATGTCTTTAATCGACCAACTAAATAACATACTTCATAGTTTTGTACGTGGTACTTTACTAATTGCAGGACTCTTATTTATTCTTCAATCAATAGGCTTAACTCTAGCCGGTATGAAAGCCCCATTAGTCTTTGGTTTATTTTGTGCCATTACCGATATTATTCCATATATTGGACCTTGGATTGGAGGAATTCCTGTCGTTTTAGTTGCCTTCTCGATAAGCCCAACTGTCGGAGTGTTCTCCCTTATTTCCGTAATCGTATCCCAAACGTTGGAAAATTATTTTTTACAACCAATTGTAATGGGTAAAACAATGAAATTACATCCTGTAACAATCATGATGGGCTTATTGCTTTTTGGTTATTACTTTGGTATAATAGGTATGATTATAGCAACACCATTGATATCGACTTTCAAATTGTTATTTCAGTTCTTTAATAATAAGTACGGTTTAATCGATCGCTTTAAAGAAGAAAATGGTAATATTAAAAACAAAGAAAAAGAAGAGTAATAGATAATTTCTTTTAAAGAGAGTGAAGAAGGGTGGAAATTCACAAAGAAAACCTATGAAAGCTACTTTGGAGTGGAGTAAATTCTCCCGGTGTATGCCGTTATTAAAAATTAAGATCTAATTAGGATGGTACCGTGTTTCCTTAACACTCCTATTTAGGTCTTTTCTTTGCAAGAAAGGAGTCTCTATGAAAATCTATTTGTTATGCGGAAAATTACAACATGGTAAGGACACTTTAGGTAATTATATTAAGAAACAGTATGAATTAAGAGGAGAAAAAGCCTGTATCTTGCATTTTAGTTCTTCGTTAAAGAACTATGCTAGAGACTACTTTGGTTGGAATCCCGCGACTGATGAAAAACCAAGAGAACTTTTACAGCGTTTAGGTCAAGAGATAATTCGTGAAAAATTACATAAACCATACTTTCTTATCGATCGTCTCTGTGGTGATATAGAAGTTTTATCGTCCTTCTTTGATGTATTTATCATAACCGATGGACGTTTGCCACTCGAAATAGAAACCATGAAGGAAAGATTTGAAAGTGTTGTTACCATTCATATTAATAGACCTAACTTTGAAACTAGTGATACTGAAGTAAATCACCATATAACGGAAACTGCCCTAGATAATTACGATAAATTTGATTATAAAGTAGAAAATACAACCTTGGAAAAGTTAGAGAAAACTGCCGAGGAAATAGTAAGAAAAGAGGAGTATAGCGATGAGAAAAATGACTAGTACAGAAATAAGAGAAATGTGGTATCGTTTTTTTGAAAGTAAAGGACACGAACGTGTTGAAAGTGCCCCTTTAATTCCTGTTGACGATGACTCTTTGTTATGGATAAATGCTGGAGTAACACCTTTAAAGAAATACTTCGATGGCACAGTAATTCCTGATAATAAACGAATCGTAAACGTTCAAAAGTGTATTAGAACGAACGATATCGAAAACGTTGGGAAGACTACCCGTCACCAAACTTTCTTCGAAATGATGGGTAACTTTTCGATTGGAGATTACTTCAAAGAAGAGGCTATCGCTTATGCTTTTGAACTATTAACTAGTGAAGAGTGGTTTGCAATTCCTAAAGAAAAATTATATGTTACAGTTTATACTAATGATTCCAAAGCTAAAGAAGAATGGGTTAAGCAAGGACTTGATCCAGATCATATAGTGCCACTTGATGGAAATTTCTGGGAAATAGGCGAAGGACCATGTGGCCCAGATAGTGAAATATTCTATGATCGAGGCGAAAAGTACGATCCTAATAACGATGCTTTAGAAAAATTTAGAAACGACGAAGAACAAGATCGTTACGTTGAAATTTGGAACAACGTCTTTAGTCAATATAATGCTAAAAAAGGAGTTAATCGCGAAGAGTATCAAGAACTTCCTCACAAGAATATCGATACAGGCGCAGGTCTTGAACGTTGGGCATGTATCTTCCAAGATGTCGATTCGAACTTTGATACCGATTTATTTGTACCGATTATTAATCATATCGAACAGATAAGTGGAGTTCTTTATAATGGTGAAATGGCTTTCAAAGTTATTGCCGATCATATTAGAGCTATTACGATGGCTTTATCCGATGGAGCAGTTTTTGAAAATGTCGGTCGTGGTTACGTTTTACGTAGACTTTTAAGAAGAAGTGTCCGTTTTGGTAAGAAATTAGGTATTACCGAACCATTCATGTACCAATTAGTTGAAACCGTCGTTAACAATATGAAAGAAAGTTATCCTGCTTTAGAAGAGACTAAAGGTTACGTTAAGACTTTAGTTTACGATGAAGAGGAGTTATTCCATAATACTTTGGCTCAAGGTGAAAAGATTCTCTACGAATGGATGGATGCTTCAACTGATAAGACAATCTCTGGACAAGATGCTTTCAAACTTTACGATACTTATGGGTTCCCATTTGAACTAACACTCGAATATCTCGAAGAGCGAGGTTTTACGACTTCAAAAGAAGAGTTCGACCATTACATGGAAGAACAAAAGATGCAGGCTAAGAGTAATAGAAAGAAAGATGCTGACATGCATTTACAAAATGAGCATCTTTTAAATCTCCAAATCCCATCGAAGTTCTTATACGATACTTATAAAAACAAAAGTAAAGTTATCTATTTATTAGCAGGGGATGAAGAGACTGATACTTTAACTAAAGAAGGGTACGTTGTGGTCGAAGCAACTTGTTTCTATGCTACCCAAGGTGGTCAGGTTGCGGATACTGGAATGTTAATTGGTAAGAACTTTAAAGCCCGTGTCATGGATGTCGAGAAAGGCCCAAATGGTCAACACATTCATAAAGTAAAAGTCTTAGATGGAACTATTTCTTTAAATGATGAAGTTGAATTAATTATCGATTATGATAGACGTAAATCGATCGAAGCCAATCATAGCTCAGTTCATTTGTTACAGTATGCCTTACAACAATTAGTGTCAGATCGTATCAAACAAGCAGGAAGTTATGTCGATGAATTTGGAGCCCGTTTTGACTTCACATACACTGGCAAACTCTTAGATGAAGAAGTCGTAAGTGTCGAAGCCAAAGTAAACGAAATAATTGCGGGAAACTATGATACTAAATGTGAAATCATGGATAAAGAAGAAGCCAAAAAGACTGGGGCTATGGCCTTATTTAATGAAAAATATGGCGATAAAGTTCGTGTTGTAACAATTTCCGATTCAAAAGAATTTTGTGGTGGAACTCATGTTAAAAATACACGTGACATTGGTTCGTTTGCTATCAAAAGTGCAATAAGCAAAGGAAGTAACGTCTATCGTATCGAACTAGTTACAGGTTCAAGAGTAGAAAAGGCTCTTTTCGAAGCCATTCAACCATATAATGATGAGATAATTAAACTCTTGATGAAGGCTAGAACTATTCTTACAAAAGCTAAAGAAGAAGGAATTGAACTTTTCTTTGATGTCGATATCAATAACGATAGTCCAACTTCTTATAAAGATATTATCTTTAACCAAAATGAATTAGAGTACGTTCAAACGGAAGTTAAAGAATTAGAAAAGACTTATCAAGCCAAGAAACAAGAACAAGCCTTGAATGATTTATCACTTTATACGGATGCTATTGAAGAAATTAATGGCATTA
>CANQDB010000051.1 GCA_947591175.1 uncultured Bacilli bacterium | reverse complement strand
ACAAAGAATAATTATTTAATTCATACGGATGCTATAAAAAGATATATATTACCAGATAATGATTATTTTAAAAATAGGGAATGGCTAAAATATGCAGAAGAAGCAGATATTTTAAATGTTGTATTATTTCATACTACAGCAAAAAAATGGAGAGAACTTAATCCTAATTTAGCAAAAAATTCTAATATTAGAGACTATGCTTCCATTAATGAATTAACGGTATTATCAAATCTTGAATCACATAATGCAGAATTAATTAAAGAAGGTAAAAGTAAGGAAGAAAGATTTGATATATTAAGTGTTATTGCGAAATATCAATTAGATGTACTTAATGATGCTGAAGAAATCAAATTATTAAAAGAACCTAAAGAGAGTAGTGATAAAAATGAATGATAATAAAACAAATATTAATTGGTATCCCGGCCATATGGCTAAAACAAAACGTGAAATAAAAGAAAAAATCGATTTAATCGATTTAGTTTATGAAGTAATTGATGCGAGAATGCCATTATCTTCTAAGGTTCAAGATGTCGATGATTTATTGAAAGGTAAACCACGTATTTTAATTGCCACTAAATATGATTTATGTGATAAAAAAGTAACAGATGGCTTACTTGAAAAGTATCGACAAGAGGGTATGAATGTCGTCACTTGTGATTTGATGAACGATAAAAATTTAAATTTCTTAATTGAAAAAAGTAAAGAAATTGTAGCAAACCAAAATGAAATTCGGAAGGCGAGAGGACTTCAAAATAGAGCTTTACGAGTTCTAATTATCGGAGTACCTAATGTTGGCAAGAGCACGTTAATTAATCGCTTGGTAGGAAGAAAGGCGACTTTGACGGGAAATAAACCTGGAGTTACCAAGAATTTGGGTTGGATTCGAATAAATAAAGATATCGAACTTTTAGATTCACCTGGAATTCTATGGCCAAAATTAGAAAATCAAGAACAAGCCTACATTTTGGCAAGTTTATCGTCAATTAAAGAAGATATCTTAAATTTAGATGAACTATCTTTCTTCATCCTGCAAAAAATGTATACTCTCTATCCTGAAAGTTTACAAAAACGGTATGGCCTTGAAAAAATAGACTTTGATAATATCGAAGAAACATTTGATGCAATAGCTAAAAAAAGAGGGGCACTATTAAAAGGTGGAGTAACGGATTACGATAAAGTTTATTCGATTATCATCCAGGATTTAAAAGAGGGTTATCTAGGACCTATTACTCTCGACCGATAGATTCTTTACGATTTTTGTTTCTTTCGTTATAATAAAAGTAGTTAAAATAAAAAAAGGAGTAACTTCTTATGGCTCGAAAGAGAAAATATTTACCTGATGCTTACTATCAAGATATCTTTACAATTCCTTATTCTAAACTAAAAGAAAAAGGTATTCGCTTTCTATTGTTTGATCTCGATAATACTGTAGCTTTATTAGAAGAAGATGAACCAAATAAAAAAACTAAAAAGTTAATGGAAAGTCTCAAAAAAGATTATCAAATTGTTATTTTTTCTAATAATACGAAAAAACGTGTTAAAGTATTTGCTGATAAATTAGGAGTTTCCTATATATCTTTAGCAATGAAACCATCGTTAAAAGGAGTTCGCAAAATCTTAAAAGAAAACTCATGTCAAAAAGAAGAACTAGCCATTATAGGAGATCAGTTATTAACGGATATTAGAATGGGTACGAAAGGTATTATCTATACTATTTTAGTTGATCCTTTAAGTAATGAAGATTTGAAGATTACGAAAGTCCATCGTTTATGCGAGCATTTTATCTATAAAAAATATAAACGTGAAAACCTATTAGAAAGGGGAAAGTACGATGCCTAAAAAAAGAATTTGCTTAGGATGTGGAATTCCTTTACAAAATACTAATGTCTTACAAGAAGGATATACTGCTAATTTAGATAATCCTTATTGTGAAAGATGTTTTCGGATTAAAAATTATGGCGAGTACCAAGTCGTGACTAAATCAAATGAAGAATACGTCAAAATTTTAAAGAGCATCAATCGAACTAAAGATTTAGTTTTATTAGTAGTCGACATTATTCGTTTAGAAAAAGATCTTTCTTTTATGAAAGAGTACCTTAAAAATCCTATTTTACTAGTACTTAACAAATGTGATTTACTTCCCCGAAGTGTATCTCAAGAAAAGATATTAACTTATCTCCAAGAACAAAATTTGGATTTCGTCGATATCGTCTTTGTGAGTGCTAAGAAAAAGTATCATTTAGATGAACTATATCAAATGATTAAGAAGCATCAAACTAGTAATAAAGTTTATGTTGTCGGAAATACCAATGTCGGGAAGAGTAGTTTAATCAATCAGATGATTAGTTCTTATTCAAAAAGTAACCAAGAACTTACGATTTCGCCACTTCCTGCGACTACTTTAAATAAACTAGAAATAGTTATCGATGAAGGCCTAACTATCGTCGATACACCAGGACTTATCGATAATGAAAGTATTGCTAATTACGTCGATAGTAATACTTTAAAAAGAATTCAAGGTAAAAAAGAAATCCGTCCTAAGACTTTTCAACTTAAACCGGGACAAGGTATTATAATTGAAAATTTAGTACGAATGGATTATATTGAAGGTGAAAGGAACAGTTTTACAGTCTATGTTTCTAACGATTTAAAAGTTAAGCGAATAAATGCTCTTCGTCAGGAAACTTTAAAAGATTTATATTTAGAAAACTTTGACTTAAAGTACTATGAAGATATCGTAATTTCAGGTCTTGGTTGGATAAAGGTAGTAGGTCGTGGTAAAGTAGCAGTCTATTTACCGAAGGAAGTTTCAACTTATACAAGGAAGAATCTTATTTAGATTTTTTCTTTTTTTCTTTTGGACTAATTGTGCTATACTTATAAGTGAAAGGTAGGTCTAGTTATGAGTCATTATTTAGAATCATTTTATACTCCGCTTTTATTATTGCTTCCATTTACGGTTATCTTGTTATTAGGTTTTCGCGATACCAAGAAAAACAACAAAGAAAACAAAGAGGGATACTTAGGAGCATTATCACTTAAAACAATTTGTGGTGTTTATACTGTCGGCTTTGGTATTGGGATTTTTGTCGAAATAGAAAGGGCTGCTTTTAGAGTCCATCATGAAATATCTTTTTTGTTTCTCGTTTTAGCTTTGGCTTTTGATTTTTTTGCTTATTTAATTTTAAAAAAGAATCGAACTCGATTTTCATCTCTTGTTTTTCTAGGTGCATTTGTTGGTCTTAGTTTAGTACCGGTAATTTGCTCGATGTTAATTTATAGCCAAAATAATATCTTTAGAAGTGGACTTAATCAAATTGATGGAGAAACTTACGATGAGACGATGTATATAGAAACAAATATGTTTGGCCAATGTACTTTTAGTCATCGCGTTATAGATGATAAGGATCTAGCAAACGATATATATAAGAATCAGTCAGACTCTTGTTCTTACAAAGTTGAAGATGGTAAGTACTTGTTTACGTTTGATGGTAATAAAGAAGAAAATCCAATTACTTGTACAATAGGTGAAAATGGCATTGCTTGTCCTTCACAATATTCCAGTCTTGGAGTTGTTTCTTTACAAAAATCAAAACCAGGCGAATAAAAAAGAGTGTGTGAAACTCTTTTTTTTAACCATTAATAATAACTCCACCATTAGGATGAAGAACTTGACCTGTCATGTAACTAGAATCATCGGTTGCAAGGAAAAGGTAACATGGAGCAATTTCGTTAGGATCTCCTGCACGCTCCATCGGAACTTTGGGAGTGTATGAGCCGAATGTTTCAACTTGCTCACTTGGGAAAGTAGCAGGTGTCAAAGGAGTCCAAATAGGACCAGGAGCAACACCATTAACTCTTATTTTTTTAGAAACTAAATTTTGGGATAAACTTCTCGTAAAAGAAACGATGGCTCCTTTAGTGGCACTATAATCTATTAAATCTTTTTTACCCTGATAAGCGGTAATCGATGTGGTATTGATAATCGAACTTCCTTCTTTTAAGTAGGGTAGAACTGCCTTAGTCATAAAGAAGTAGCCATAAATATTGGTTTCAAAAGTAACACGCAGTTGATCTTCTGAAATATTTAAGAAGTCTTCTTGTTGATATTGAACAGCTTGATTGTTTACTAAGATATCGATGTGACCGAATACTTCAATAGCCTTTTTGACGGCTTCTTTACAAATTTTTTCGGTTCTAAAATCTCCTTGACACAAAAGACATTTACCACCTAAATCTTTAATTTTTTCGGCGGTCTCTTGAGCATCTTTTTCTTCGTAGAGATAAGTTATGACGATATCGGCTCCTTCACTTGCATAAAGGTAGGCGATACTTCGACCGATTCCGGAGTCGCCACCTGTGATAAGAGCAACTTTCCCTTTAAGACGATTACTTCCCTTTTGCCTTGGTTCACTTTTGGGACGGGGCTTCATCAAATATTCGAAGCCCGGCATCATATCTTGATGTTGGGGTGGAAAGAGTTTTTCCACTTGTTCGCATTTTTCAATTTTTTCGTTCATTTTTACACCTCAATGTAATTTATGCTTTTCCTTTATTTTTATCTATTTAAATAGAATAATTGGGTTTTCTTTTACTTCGAATTACGTTATAATAGAGGTATCAAAGGAGTAAGGATTATGTATCAATATTTAAATGGGATAATAACAGAAGTAGAACCAAGTTATATAACACTGGAATGTTTGGGTGTAGGGTATTTAATTTATACTCCAAATCCTTATCAATTCGAAGAAGGACAAGAATATAGAGTCTATGTTTATCAACAGATAAAAGAAGATGAACATCTTTTGTTTGGCTTTAAAACAAAGAATGAAAAAGAGTTATTTTTAAAACTTATAAGTGTTAAGGGACTTGGTCCTAAAATCGCTTTACCGATTCTTGCTACAGGCTCAATTCAAGGTATTCAAGATGCAATTGAAAGAGAGAATCTTTTGTACTTGCGGAAGTTTCCTAAAATTGGTGATAAGTTAGCTAAACAGATGATTCTCGATTTGAAAGGAAAACTTTCAATCGTTAACCAAAGTGAAGAAACAGAAGATACTTTTGAAGAACTTACGCAAGTACTAGTTGGTTTAGGTTACAAAGAAAAAGATATTAAAGCGATTATTCCGAAAGTTAATAATACCTTAAAAATTGAAGATCAAGTAAAGGAAGCTTTGCGTCTTTTACTAAAATAGAGGAGGTGTCGTGAAAGTGGAAGAAGAAAGAATCTATTCTTTAGAAGAACAAGAATTAGATGAAGAAGAAACGATTCGTCCCGCAAGAATTGATGAATATATTGGGCAGCAGGATGCAAAAGAGAATATTCGGGTATTTATCGAAGCGGCCAAGATGCGTGACGAACCACTAGATCACGTTTTACTATATGGTCCACCAGGACTTGGTAAAACGACACTTGCTTATATTATTGCAAACGAACTTGGTACTAACTTAAGGACAGCGAGTGGTCCTAGTATCGAGAAGCCAGGCGACTTAGCGGCCATTCTTTCTTCACTAGAGCCGGGGGACGTTTTGTTTATCGATGAAATTCATAGAATGCCTCGTTATATTGAAGAGATCTTGTATCCAGCGATGGAAGATTTTACTCTCGATTTGATGATTGGTAATGAGGGGAATTCAAAAAGTATCAAAATCAATTTGCCGCCTTTTACTTTGGTAGGGGCTACGACTAGGGCAGGAGACTTGAGTGCTCCTTTAAGAGATAGATTCGGAATTATTACTAAACTACAGTACTATACGGAAGAAGAACTCGAAGAAATAATTCATCGTACATCACGTGTTTTAAATATGCCAATATGTGAAGAAGCGGCTATAGAACTTGCTCATAGAAGTAGGGGAACGCCTCGAATTGCCAATCGTATTTTTAAACGGGTTCGCGATTTTGCTTCAGTGGATCAAGAAGAAGAAATAAGTTTGAACGTGACAAAGAAAGCTCTCGAACGTCTTAAAATAGACGAAGTAGGGTTGGACGATACCGACCATCAGTTTTTACTAGCAATTATTGAAAAATTTGATGGTGGCCCAGTTGGAATCGAGTCGATTGCATCATCAATTGGGGAAGAAGTTACAACAATTGAGGACGTTATCGAACCATACTTATTACAAATGGGCTATTTAAAGAGAACTGCTCGAGGTCGAGTTGTAACTTCAAAGGCCTACGAATTATTAAAGATCGAATATCAAAATGGTTTATTCGAATAAAAAGGAGAAAAGGGATATGAATGAAGAAGTAAAAAATACCCGTCTTTTTGAGGAGACAGGTAGCCTAGATGTCGAGATGATTGTCAGCTCAATTAACGAATGGGTCAAAAAAGATAATTCGTTAATCGATGATGGGGAACAGATGACTCGTTGGGTTAGTTTACCATCGTTACTTTTACAATCGAAAACTAACCAGCAAGCTTTTGTTGACTTTGTTAAATATTTAGACGAATTATTGATTGACAATCGGCAAAAAATTGCTAAAATCAATACCATGGCTCATTTACTATCTATCGGTAAGGTTCGCCTTAATACTTTCGATATCAATAGTCTCTATACGTTAGTTGATTATTTAAATGAGGTTCCGGTTCGTAATTTTAAACAAAACTTTGAACTTTTTAAGAGCCCTAAATTATTGGAAGCTATACGCCGAAGTACTCTAGATATCGATAAAAGAAGAGCCCTACTTCATTATTTTATGGAACAAACTATGGCTAGTAAGATAGATATAAAAGATAAGAAATCCATTTCTGATTTTCAAACTCAAGTTATTTTAGTCTTGCAAGATAAGAGTGTCGATGAAATATTGGGTCTTGAAAATTATATGAGTGGAAAAGTGGGCGAAAGGATAGAATTTAGAGATTCCCTTTCAAATTAACAAGAGGTGAAACAATGCAGTTAACTGATTTTGATTACGAGTTACCACCTGAATTGATTGCTCAAGTACCTTTGGAAAGACGTGATCAATCGCGAATGATGGTGCTTCATCGTGATACTGGAGAATTAGAACATCGGACTTTTACGGATGTCATCGATTATTTAGAAAAAGGGGACACCTTAGTTTTAAATGATACAAAAGTTATGCCGGCAAGATTAATTGGGGTAAAGGAAGAAACTGATGCTATAATCGAAGTGCTTCTTTTAAAACAATTAGAAGGTGATTGTTGGGAGACTTTAGTAAAACCCCAAAAACGAGTTAAAGAAGGAACAGTTATTTCTTTTGGTGATGGGAAACTAAAAGCAACTTGTATTGCTAAGTTCGATGAAGGAATAACGCATTTTAAATTAGCGTATGAAGGTATCTTATACGAAGTGTTAGATGAATTAGGGACAATGCCTTTACCACCTTATATTCATGAAAGGTTGGAAGAGGGAAGTCGTTACAATACGGTGTATGCAAAAAATATTGGAAGTGCGGCTGCTCCCACGGCAGGGCTTCATTTTACGGAAGAATTACTTAACAAGATAAAAGAAAAAGGCGTAAACATCGCCTATGTTACTTTACATGTCGGTTTAGGTACTTTCCGTCCGGTTCACGTCGAGAATATCGAAGAACATCACATGCATAGTGAATACTACGAGATGAGTGAAGAAGTTGCCGAACTTTTAACTAAAACAAAAGAAGAGGGACATCATATAGTTGCTGTCGGGACAACTTCCGTTAGAACGTTAGAGACAATTATGCAAAAATACAATCGTTTTTGTGCTTGTAGTGGTTGGACGGATATCTTCATTTATCCGGGATACAAGTTTTTAGCAGTCGACCATTTGATTACAAATTTTCATTTACCAAAATCGACTTTGTTGATGTTAATCAGTGCTTTTGCCAGTCGTGAACAAGTTTTAACTGCTTATAATGAAGCAATTCGTATGAAGTATCGTTTCTTCTCTTTTGGCGATAGCATGTTAATCCTATAAAAAAACAAGTTGCCATTTTCGACAACTTATTTTTGTTTTACATCTAATAACTCGCTACCACGTTTGTTTAAGAGAATTTGACAATCGACATTGGCAACAGTTGTACCAAATTGGTAAGCGATTGTTTCTTTTGGAATGTCCGCAGCTACTAAATCTTGGAAGAAGTCTTGATCGTAGAAAGTATGTGCTAATTGAGTTAACTTAATAGAAAGAGTTGATTTACTTTGTGAACGAGAGATAAGATTCATTAAATCTGCACTTTCTGCTCCATGAATACCTCTTTTGTCAGTTGGAACACAACGAACCTCCTCTAGATAAGCTTGATATTCTTCCAATGTTAATTCGTCTAAATAACTATCAAACATTTTTGGTGTCATATTGATAATTTCTTTTTGTCTTTCTGTCATTTGTGCCATGAAATAACCCCCCTTTCATTGGATTGCTTTCATATTCTACTACTTTTTGGTAATTTTGTCAATAGTTGTTTTTTTTATCCTGTTTCGATATACTTATAAGGAGACGGAGAGTGGTACCTATGAAAATACAATATCATTTGTTACATAAGGAAAAAGATACAGGAGCAAGACGTGGTAAGATAGAGACTAATCATGGAACTTACGATACTCCAATGTTTATGCCAGTTGGGACTAGGGCAACAGTTAAAATGTTGACTCCTGAAGAGTTGGAGGACTGCCATGCAGGAATTATTTTAGCAAATACTTATCATTGTTGGCTTCGTCCAGGCGAAGATCTAATCAGTAAAGCAGGCGGACTTCACAAATTTATGAATTATCATGGACCAATTCTTACTGATAGTGGTGGCTTTCAAGTGTTTTCACTAGCGAAACCCAAAGATATTACGGAAGAGGGAGTTCATTTTAAAAGTCATATCGATGGGGCAAAACTATTTTTAACACCTGAAAAAAGTATCGAAATTCAAAATAAACTCGATAGTGATATTGCAATGAGTTTTGATGAGTGCCCTCCTGCTAGTGCCTCACGTGAATACATGCAGAAGAGTGTCGAGCGAACTCTTAGATGGGCAAAACGAGGAAAAGACGTTCATAAAAATGAAAATCAATCGTTATTCGGTATCATTCAAGGTGGTCCTTACGAAGATATTAGAAAGTTTTCGGCAATCGAGACTGTTAAAATGGATTTCGATGGCTATAGTATCGGAGGGGTTGCGAACGATGGTGAATCTAAAGAAGATATGTATAAAGCTATTATCTATTCGACTCCTTATATCCCCGAAGATAAGACCCGTTATTTGATGGGTGTCGGCGAACCTATGGATATTATCGAAGGAGTCATTCGGGGAATCGATATTTTCGATTGTGTTTTACCAACTAGAATTGCAAGACATGGTAATGCTTTTACGCATCATGGCAAGATTAATTTAAAGAATGCTAAGTACAAAGAAGACTTTACACCAATCGAAGACACTTGCGACTGTTATACTTGTAAAAATTATACGAAGGCTTATATAAGACACTTAGTAACATCAGATGAAGCACTAGGTGGAAGACTTCTTTCGATTCATAATATCCGCTTTTTAATTAAATTAACGGAAGATATTAGAAAAGCTATCGAAGAAGATAGATTACTTACTTTTAGAGATGCTTTTCAAAAAGAATATGAACACACAAAATAAAATTCGACTTGTCAACTTGACAGGTCTTTTATACATTTACACATTAAAAAAGCCAAAAAATGGCATTTTTTTTGCACATTAATTTGGCTAATTCAAAATAATGGTA
>CANQDB010000050.1 GCA_947591175.1 uncultured Bacilli bacterium | reverse complement strand
TACGATATGGCTCTTTTGTCACAATATGCCATGAGTCTACCTCTCTACCGTGAAATTGTCAGTACTAAAAAGTACACAGTACAAAGTGAACGTAAAAGTTATGTTTGGAACAACCGAAACCAGCTTCTTTTTAATTACGAATATACGACTGGTGGTAAAACAGGTTACACCCCAAGTGCTGGAAAGACACTCGTTACGACCGCTTCCAAAGATGGACTAAATTTGACTCTCGTCACCTTGAACGATGGCAATCAGTACCAAACTCACAAAGAACTTTACGAAATGGCTTTTGAGAATTATAAAAATTATACTATTTTGGATAAAGATAACTTCAAAATAGATCAGAATTATTATCCTAACAAAGTCTACATTAAGAATTCATTTATCTATCCTTTAACGGAAACTGAAAAAGATGAAGTTCATGTTTTGGTACAATTAATGCGTTTAAAAAACTACAATAACGGAGACTCTATTGGGACAGCCAAGGTTTATTTAAATGATCAAATTATACATGAAGAAGAAGTATTCGTCGAAGTAGCTCCTAAAAAAAGTTTCTTCGATTGGCTTAGGTCGTGGTTCTCATGATGAATTATCTCTGGGGTATTTTTCTAGTTGTTGGAATTATCTATTCTTTCTTTTCGGGTAACACTTCAATATTAAGTAAGGAAATTATCGAAGGACCAAAGGCGATTCTAGACTTATTTCTTACGATGGTTCCCTTAATGGTTTTGTGGAGTGGCCTTATGAATATTGCGAAAGAGGCCGGCTTATTAAAGCGTCTAACAAGGTTTATGCGACCATTTTTTAGACTTATTTTCCCTGAACTTAATCCGGACGACGAAGCTCTCGACTATATTGCTAGTAATATTACGATAAATTTATTAGGAATACACAATGCTTCGACTCCTTTTGGCCTTAAAGCAATGAAATGTTTACAAGAAAAAAATCCCAATAAAAAAGTAGCGACCAGGAGCATGATTACGTTTCTCGTTTTAAATACTGGTGGGGTTACTTTGATTGCGACCGATATTTTAGCCGTTCGTAGTTCTTATGGCAGTCTAAATCCAGCATCTATTTTGGTAACTTGTGTCCTGGCGACATTCTTAAGTACATGCTTTGGTCTTCTAATGGATCGTCTTTTGTACGAAAGGAGTAAAAAACGTGAATCTTCAATCCATAAGTAACTTTATTTTACCTATTTTAGTCCTGTTCATCGTCTTTTATGGTTTTGCTCACAAGGTTTCTTTGTACGATAGTTTTACTAAGGGTGCCAAAGAGGGAATGGAACTTGCTTTTTCAATTTTTCCTTTCTTTATGGCCATGATTTTTGGAGTTAACATCTTACTTAAAAGTGGTTTCTTCGATCATTTTTTTCTGTTACTTAAACCGCTCTTTAATTTTTTGAGAATTCCTATTGAAATTCTACCGATGGCAATCGTAAGACCAATTTCTGGAAATGCTTCCTTTGCCGTCATGGTCGATTTAATTCAAAAATATGGGGTGGATTCTTTTTTAGGAAGATTAGCTGCGACTTTGCAAGCGAGTACAGATACCACTATTTACGTTTTAACTTTATATTTTGGAAGTATAGGTATAAAAAAATCTAAGTATGCTTTTACGGCAGGGTTACTAGCTGATATGATGGCTTTGTTTATCAGTATTATCTTGGTGCGTTTAGTTTTCTACTAGGTAAAATCAATTGCTTTTTCAAGGTTTAGTAATGTATAATATGACTATGGTGATATAAATGGAACGTTTACAAAAAGTGATTGCTGCGATGGGGTATTGTTCGAGGCGTAAAGCTGAAGAACTTATTCAAAAGGGGCTAGTCCAAGTCGATGGCAAAATAGTTACTGAATTAGGAACAAAAGTCGGTAAAGGACAAGAGATAATAGTCGAAGGAAATCTCTTGCAAAATACTGAAAAAGAATACTATTTACTTAATAAACCACGGGGAGTTATCACATCGACCAAAGATGATAAAAATAGAAAAACGGTCGTCGATTTAATTCCAACTGAGAAAAGAATCTATCCTGTTGGACGACTCGATTACGATACGACGGGAGCCTTACTTTTGACAAATGATGGAACACTTGCCAATGCCTTGACGCATCCGTCATCAAATTTGGAAAAGGTCTACATTGCTAAAGTTAAAGGCATTGCCGGTGGAGAACACTTAGTGCCTTTAAAAAACGGTGTTATTTTGGATGATGTAAAGATTATTCCAGATCGCGTAAAACTTCGTAAAGTAGACAAAGAACATGGAACTTCCATTGTCGAAATAACTATTCACGATGGCAAATATCACGAAGTAAAGCGTCTATTCGAACAAGTTGGTCTCGAAGTAATAAAATTAAAAAGAGAAAGTTTTGCCTTTTTAGACGTAAAAAAACTACCATCCGGTAGTTATCGTAAATTGACTCCAAAAGAAGTCAACTGTCTATATACATATGTAAATAAAAACAAGTAGATTTTGGGGGACTACTTGTTTTCTTCTACTTGAACAGCTCCAGTTGGGCAACTTTCTTCGGCATCTTTAACAGCCTCTTGATCTTCTGCTTTTACTTCTTCTACCTTGGCTTCCGCTAGGCCGTCATCTCCAAAATCAAAGACGTTACTAGCAATACTTGTACAAGCTCCACAACCAATGCATTTATTTTTATCTACTTTGGCTTTCATTTTTGATCACTCCTTCATCTTAATTATACGAAAACTTTTGAAGAAAAGACAAGAAAAAATGGAAACTTTGTTGGGATAGGTGTTTTGTTTTCTAAAAAGTTGTGGTATGATGGTGCTATAGTGTAAGGATATGAGGTGATAAGCCATGGCCAGCCGAATGGAACGAATGAGACAGTATCATGACCAAGAAAATGGTACCCTTAAAAAGAGTAGAACAGACAAACATAAAGACCTTTACGAAGATTTCTATACCAAGACTGTTTATAAAGAAATATCCTCGGTTGGGGATGCCCTTAAAGATAATAATGCCATCGACTTAAGTGAGATGTCTAAACCTAAAACGACGCGTGAAGGTTACCATAAAGTACGGGAATTAAGCGATTTTATGGAGCCTGTGAATCAACGCAAAAGCAATGATTTATCAGTTTTCTTCCAAGAAGAAGAGAAACCTAAAGTTTATGACATCAACAGTGTCTTAGCCGAAGCAAAAAAGAATCGGGAAGAACCAGATGAGTTAGAAAAACGTAGAAAATTAAAGAATACCGATTACAATATTTTAACTAATTTAAATAAAGAGACGCAATCTCCAAAGAAAACTTCGAAAAAAACTAAAGATGCTAAAAGTCAAGAAGAAGAACTAGAAGAATTAATTCATACAATTACTTCGTCATCGTTAAGAGAAGAAATTGAAGAAGCCGAAAAAGAAGAGGAAGATGACGATAAAGATCTACTAAGTGACTTAATGCCGACGAACGTTAATGAGACATTAATTTCTGAAGAATTATCGAAGGCAATTTTAGATAAGGAAAACGAAGAAAAAGAAACTGAATCAAGTGATGGGGTAGATGAAAACGGAATCGACCGTACTTTCTATACTAGATCGATGGATTTATCCGATCAAGACTTCGATGAAGAAATGGACGACGACTTTACTGAAGAAAAACATCCTTTCTTGACGTTCTTAAAAGTATTCTTGGCTTTAGTACTAGTCGTTAGTATTGCGATTCTAGTTTTCTATTTAATGAATCAGTTATAAGAGGAAAGTAGTTACTACTTTTTTTCTTTTGTCTTGCATATTGTAAACTGGGTGATTCTATGCCGACTCGTCATCTTGGTAAATTTTCGCGTCATAGAAAGTTTTCCATTTTTATTTATTCGTTGGTAGGTATTATTATTTTTACAAGCCTACTTCTTTATTACGTTGGCAATAAAATGTGGCCAGTTTTAGTTCGCTATGCTAAAACTGATGCTAATCACGTTATCACCGAAGTTGCGAATCAGGCTGTACAAAAAGAAATTATACAACTATTGAGTGACGAAGAGTTATTCGTAGTCGAAAAAGAAACTGATGGGACGATTACTATGATTGATTTTGATTCTGTAATTCTCAACCAACTTTTACAAAAAACGAATACTATTATCCAAAGTTATCTATTAGCCGTCGAAGAAGGAAATGTTGACTTTTTAAAAGAAAACAATATAACCCTCGATAACGTCTTACTCCAAAAACTAGCCGAAGGAAGAATCGCCTTAGTTCCGATGGGAATTGCCACAGGTAATGCTCTTTTGGCAAATTTAGGACCTAAAATCCCAGTCCGCATTCACTTTATTGGAAACGTTTCAAGTCACGTCAAATCAAAGGTTGAAAACTATGGCATCAACAATGCCCTTTTATCATCCTATATCCAAGTCTCAATTACTGCCGAAGTAATTTTGCCTCTTTCAATTGACCAAATAGATTTAACTATCGACATTCCTTTATCTATCAAGATGATTCAAGGAAAAGTTCCAACTTATTATCAAAGTGGATACCATGATAATTCTTCTCTTTTAACTTTGCCAATCGATCCTGTTAATCCATGATTTTATTGTATAATTTTGCTTTTCATTATGCTATACTATAGATAGAGATTAGTGTCGTGTCGAGGTGAGTGGTAGTGAGTACGTTAAAGAAAAAGAAAAAAATAAAATGGACAAGTTTTTTAATTTTAGTGGTCGTTGGTTTTGTTTTAGGAATTGGCCTATACTTTTTTTCTCAACAAGTTACCTATGAAAAAGGTTATTTAAAAGGGAATGCCACCCGTATCGAGGTTTACGATAAAGAAGGAAAACCAGTAGACAACTTTGCCCGGGGTACCGAAGTCACTTATAAAAAGGAGTTAACTAAGGTAGGAGAAACATCTTTCTATGAAACTAAGATTAACGATAAAACGTATTTAGTCAAAGAAAATGACGTCACGACTGATTCAGGTGATATTGTTACCGAAAAAGAACTTTACGTTAGAACGGCTTATCACTTGTTAGGTGAAAACCTCGATGGTACCTTGCTTAGTTTAATTAACAAAGGTGAAAAAATTAATATTACAGGATACCACACTTTACAAAGTGATGGAACAGTAGATTATTATAAAACTGAAATTGGGGAAGAGACAGGCTATTTTCCAAGCAAATTCTTAGTAGCAACTGAAGAGGAAGCTAAGGCTAACTACGACGAAGAAGGAACTTATCAAATACATCTAAATCGCGGTAACGTCTATGGTGGAGGAAGTGCTTCCAATGCTGATTACTATCCAGTGGACAAGCCTAAATTTGCCGATAACATTATGCCAGATGAGGTTAGAGCTTTCTATTTGAATGGAACTAAAGCCGTAATGGCTAAAGTTGACGACTATATCGCTTTGGCCCAGGAAGGAAATATCAATGCCTTCGTTGTCGATATCAAAGATAGTGGAGTACCTGCTTATCAATCGGAGGTTATGAAAACATATTCGCCAACTAACTACGAACATGCGCAACAAACGATGGATGAATATAGGACAGCCGTAAAAAAATTAAAGGATGCGGGATTCTATGTTATCGGTCGTATCAGTGCTTTTAAAGATAAATATTATGCAATCGACCATCCAGAGTATGCGATTCTAGAAACTAAAACAGGAAAACCATATTACTTGGCCGAAAGCTATTGGCCTACTGCTTACTCAAGAGAAGTATGGAAATTTAATGTCGATTTAGCTAAAGAAGCGGTCAAAGAAATGGGCTTTAACGAAATCCAATTCGATTACGTTCGTTTTCCTGATAGGGTGGTTAGCTTAGAAAAACAAGGGTTAATCGATTTCCGCAATACCTATAACGAAGATAAGTTACAAGCAGTTCAGAGATTTTTATTTTATGCCACCGACGAACTTCACAAATTAAACGCCTATGTTTCGGCCGATGTCTTTGGTGAAAGCGCTCATACTTATGTGACAGCATACGGACAATATTGGCCAGCTATTAGTAATGTCGTCGACGTTATTAGTGGTATGCCATATCCGGATCATTTTAGTACCTATGAATACGGATTTAAAGAACCAGTGTGGACAAAACCGTATGAAATTCTCAATTACTGGGGAAGTAATTACGTTATGGAACGTCAAAAAGAAATAGCAACCCCAGCAGTCGTTAGAACATGGATCCAAACTTACGATTCTATTAAAGCTCCAAGAGTAGAGTATGGGGCGGCGGAAGTCGAAAAAGAAATAAGAGGTTTATATGATGCTGGCCTAACTGGCGGATATATGACTTGGAACTCAGGTTCTAGTATCACAAAATTTAGAAGTCAAATTGCGGCTTACAGTAAGGAGTATTTAACAAAATGAAAAAAGTAAAATTAAACGAACAAGAATATACGCTCGAAAAAAATTACAAAGATGTTTTTGACTACGAAGAAGTCCTCGAAAAATGCACTGACTACTTTGTAGATTTCGATTACATTTTTGGAGATTATTCTTATAACAAATTACGTATGAAAGGCTTTTATGACTCTAACAATAAGAACGTGAAAGAGTTAAACGATATTAAACACTTAGATGATTATATTAAAGATTATTGTGCCTACAATGCCGGATATTTTTTATTAAAAAAAGTTAAAGAAAAGGTTGAATAATAATTTAAATGTGGTAAAATGGTTATATAAGAAGAATATGGGAGGATAATATATGGATAAAAAAATTATGTCAATCGTTATGCCAGACGGATCAATGGATCAAGTAGAAGTTATCGTATCATTTGAATTTCATGATACTAAAAAAGAATATGTTGTTTACACCAAAAATGAAACTGATGAAAACGGAAATATAACTATTTATGTTGCTGCTTTAAAAAGAAAAGAAAACGACCAATTCTCACTTGGAAATATTGAGTCGGATGAGGAATGGACACGTATTAAAGAAGTTCTTCGTGAACTTGCTAAAAATGAAACCGAACAATAGAGAGGAGGGCTAATAATGACAGATGATCAGAAAGGATTTAGCCTCACAGGTTTTAGTGTGAGTACACCAATTCCTATGGAAGGTGATGCTTATGCTATTAAGTTACGCCCTGAGTCGTTTAAAAATGTAAATTCAAAAGGAAGTCAAGTGGTTGCTGCCCAACCAACAGTAACAGCTCCAGTTGTAGAAACTCCTGTAAATGCGGCTGTTTCTACAAATACTGAAAAACCATATTCTTTTATTGATGCACCATCTCAAGCTACACTTGAAGGTAATAGACCTATTAAATTGAAATCTACCGTATTAAGTATTGTACGTAGCAAATGGCAACCTGTTGTAGCATCTCCTGCTAGTGAACCAATGGAAGAAGTGATTGGTGACGTTGCTGCTGATACATCTTCGGTTCCAACTCTTGACCAAAACGTTAGTCAACCTGTTTCGGAAGAACTTGTTGCAAGTGAACCTAGTGAAGAGGTTGTTGGTGATTCTAGTGAAACTTTAGCTGATGATCAAGAAAATGTAATTATTCCTACATCTGAAGAAATGAAGAGACTTCAAGCTCAAGCTGAGACTTTTTCTTCTGTTATCAATGCTAAAAAGGAAACTATTTCAATTCATCAAAATAAAATTGCTGAAACTCAAGAACAAATTAATCAAGCTACACTTGAAAACAATGCGATTGTTAGTAGTATACCAGAGTTGCAAGGAGCAATAAAGAAAGCAACTTTAGCAATGAGAGGTACGCTTGAGGTTCTTGCACATGTTTCTCAAGATGTAGATCGTAGAGAACGCGAGAGTGCTCAAGAACTAGATAGAATTAGTGACATACATAGTCAAATTTCAGAAGAGTTAGCAGAAAATACTCGTAAAAGAGATAACTTAGATGTTACTTTAAGAGAACTTGAGGAAGCCAATGCTGCAATGCAAGGTTATGTTACAAATGCTACTCAAGGACTCGATGATGGTACATATGGAATGTCGACTGATGTTGCATCTGAAGGATACGGAAAAAGTATGGCTGCTTAAAGAGGTTTATCCTCTTTTTTTGTGGTATTAAAACTTATCGCTACATAAAATGATAATGGGTGATTAGATGAAAAATGCCATAAACTTTTTTTATAATCTAAACATCGAATATCTTCATTTTTATCACCAACGTTATTATTTTGATTATTATAATCAAAAATATGTTTTTTTAGTCTACACTCGTTCAGAGGAAGAAATTGTTCCGTTAGTTGAACTTAATATAGAGGCCTTAAAGCAAGATCCAAATTATCACCAAATTATTCTTAATAAAAGTCAACAACCTATTACAGTTGTTGAAAATGTTCCTTATGTTTTATTACGTTTAGGTACAAATGAAGTACGTTATTTGCAATTAGATGATGTTTATGCTTTGCCTATAGTTATAAATAAAAAAACGAATATTTTAAATCGTTTTTCTTGGACTTATCTTTGGTCTCGTAAAATTGATTACATTGAATATCAACTATCACATTTTGAAGTAAAACATTCTTCTCTTATAGAAAATGTGTGGTATTTTATAGGTTTAGGAGAAAATGCTATTACATATGTGGAAAATATAACTGAAAGTAAACAAGTTCTCGAACAGGAACAAATGACTATAGCTCATCGAAGATTATCTCCAAGACAAGAATTATTCGACTATTATAATCCTCTTTCTTTAGTAATTGATCATCAAACTCGCGATATTTCAGAATATTTGAAAAATAGTTTTATAGAGGATAATTATGATATTTCAAAAATAGCTAGTTATTTATCAAGTTTGAATCTTTCTTTTTATGGCTATGCATTATTGTTTGGAAGAATGCTTTTTCCATCTTTTTATTTTGACGCTTTTGAAAAAGTTATGAGCGAAGGAACTGATGACAAGGAGATACTTCTTTTAAATCGTCGAATTCGTGAATATGAACTTTATTTAAATGATTTATTCTGGTTGATTCGACGTTACGCTAGAATTGATACAATCGATTGGCTCATCAAGAAAGAGGTGGTATAGATAGGGAAACTATAATCTTTTTATTTATTTTGTTATTTCTATCTAATCTTCTATGTTTCTTACTTCAATAACTTCTGGTACTTCGCTCGTAATGGCAACTTCGATTCCATCTTTTAAAGTGAATTCAATTAAATTACAATCGGCACAAGCACCTGAAAGTTTTACATAGCAAATTCCATCTTCATATTTTACAAATTCGATAATGCCACCATCACTCATTAAGAATGGCTTTATTTTATCGATTACGGCTCTAATTTTTGTTTCAATTTCTTTTTCTTCATCCATTTAAATCACCTATTTTAGATTATACTAGAAAATATCTGCTGGGTAAATCTTTTTGTTGTTTAGTAGTTAACTTGTATGTTATAATACAGGCAAGAAGGTGTGCAAGATGTCGAAATATGAAAAAGGAAAAATTGTCACTGGATGTGTTACAGGAATAGAAAAGTATGGCATTTTTGTCGGGTTAGATGAATTTTATAGTGGACTTATCCATATTTCCGAAATATCTAGTGGGTTTGTAAAAAATATTAACGACTATGTTAATATCGGTGAAACTATCAAAGTAAAAGTAGTAGATAGTGATGATGAATCTTATCATGTTAAGTTAAGTATTAAAGATATAGATTATCGATTAAATCGCCGCAACCGGCAAAAGATCGTCGAGACGGAGAAGGGTTTTTCTATTTTGGAAGAACATTTAGGTCAGTGGATTGACGAAAAGATGACCGAAATGAAGAATGATGGTTCTATAGAATAAATTTTTACTAATTTTAATCAAAAAAATTAGATTTGCACTATTGACAAAGTGTAATTGAGATGTTATATTTAATATCGTCCGAAATTGAATTTGGGCGCTTAGCTCAGTTGGTTAGAGCACCTGCCCTACAAGCAGGGGGTCATAGGTTCGAGTCCTATAGCGCCCACCATTATTAGTGCCGAAA
>CANQDB010000049.1 GCA_947591175.1 uncultured Bacilli bacterium | reverse complement strand
TGGTGGTGCTTATGAATATGTCATGGGAGTCCTTGCTGATGAAAATGGACAACCAAGAAGTGGAACTGATGCATCTTATAATTCAGGATTCAACGGAAAATTTAGTGATGGAACTGATTATTCTGACGGAATAGAATTCCCGAAAGATACAAAATATTATGATTTATATAAAGGAACGAATGCTGCTACAGCATGTGATGAAGGAATATGTTATGGACATGCTTTATCAGAAACATCAGGTTGGTATAATGATTCTGCTTATTTACTGTCTGCGACGGTCCCGTGGTTGACCCGCGGCGGCTACTTCATCGGCACTTCCTCTGCAGGTGTATTCGACTTCCACATCCCCTCTGGTAATGCGAGCGTCAACTTCTCGTTCCGCCTGGTTTTGGCTCTGTAGAGACGTGCGAAGCACGGATTATGCATTTAGATTTTTAAAAGTAATTAATCATAAGATAGTAAAAAGAGGATGACGGTCCTCTTTTTGCTATTTATAAGAAAAATTGCGGTTGATTATCAATGGTCACGGGAGTAACTGGGGTAGTTGAGGGACTTCCTTCGCTTACGGCTTCTCGTACTATTTTAGTCGTGGACTCTACTGGATCATCATCTCTTAAAGCACCCATAACTCTAAACATTGTCTTTGCATTGTTCCAAATAGGCTTAATTTGATAGAATACTGGGATTGCTTGATTGATTACTCCTAAAGTTCGCTGGGTAGTTCCTAAAAAGTTTGAAAAATTAAAGCCTCTTGCACCACCGAAAAGTCTTGCTAATAAGCCACCACGTCCTACGGCACTAGCTCCAGCGGCAGCACTTCCAAAAGCACTGGCTCCATACGGAACATAACCCATATTTGGATAAGCATAAAAAGCATTTTGATACATGATAGACACCTCTTTACTTTTAGTATATGAAAGAAGAAAAATTTAGTTTCAAAAAAATAGTAATGTATGTTATAATTTAAGATAGTAGAGAGAATAAAAAGAGGGGAGGCACAGTATGAACATTTTCATTCAAACCTATCATATGGTTCGAAGTATATTACTGCTTCCTAAAACTCTTATCGAAAAATCTAAAAAGCCTAAAGAAGTCGTTCGGGACACAACTGATGAACTTTTGAAAGAAACTGTCAGGAATATTGCTTCTTCAAACCAAGATGATATTGCTTTACAAAGAAAGAAAAACGAAGCCTTAGGTTTAAAGAGAACGACATTTAATTACGTCGTTAAAAATGATTATGGTCAAACTGTTAAAAGTGTTTTTGATGCTTATTCTAAATCTGAAGTAGAGGCTTTCCTAACTAGTGAAGGTTACCAAATTATCAGTATTGAACCACGTAAAGTATATGAGATGGATTTTTTCCCTGCTAAATTAAAAACAGGTGAAATGGCCTTCATGTTAACACAATTAGCTACTTATATTAGAGCAGGAATTCCTTTGATTGATTCCGTTCGTATTTTAGCGAAACAAACAGTAAACCCAAGTAAAAGAAAAATCTACGAACGAGTAGTTTACGATTTAACAACTGGTGAAAACTTTAGTACCGCTTTAAATAACCAAGATAAAGTTTTCCCTAAACTCTTGATAAACATGGTTAAAACGGCCGAAATGACTGGTGACTTACCTGGAACTTTGGATGAAATGGCTGACTATTTTACGTCGATTGAAGAAACTAAAAAACAAATGATTTCGGCCTTGACGTATCCGGCTATAATTTTAGTTATTGCTGTTGTCGTTGTAGCGTTCATCTTAATTAGTGTCGTTCCATCGTTTGTGTCAATGTATTCTGAAAACTCGGCTGCACTACCGGGAATCACTGTCTTTACGATGGCTGCCTCATCTTTCCTTGAACAAAATTATGGTTATATCATTGCTGTGGTTGTCGTTCTAGTAGCCCTTTATATCTATGCTTATAAGAATATTAAGAGTTTTCGAAAGACGATGCAAACATTCTATATGAAATTACCTGTTTTTGGAAATATTATTATCTATAATGAGGTAACAACCTTTACTAAGACGTTTGCTTCCTTGTTAAACCACAGTGTTAGAATTACAGATAGTATGGATATTTTGTCAAAGATAACTAATAATGAAGTATATAAAGAAATTATTGCTAATACTTTAAATGTTCTATCTAAAGGTGGTAAAATATCCGAGTCATTCCGTGGACATTGGGCTTTTCCAGTCGTTGCCTACGAAATGTTAGTTACTGGTGAAAGTACTGGACAATTGGGTTTGATGATGTCTAAAGTATCCGAACACTTTCAAAATCTTCACAAAAATACCGTTAATGCTTTAAAGAGTTTGATTGAACCAATTACTATTTGTATTTTAGCGGTTGTTGTTGGATTTATTCTTTTATCTATCGTTATTCCAATGTTCGATATGTTTAGTGTAGTTGCAGGATAAGGGGAATAAGTCCTCTTATCTTTTTCAAGAGGTGCATTATTATGAATGACATTTATTATATTATCTTTTTCTTCATTTTAGGAACTGTCATGGGTTCTTTCTATCACGTTGTTGGAACTCGTCTTTCGATAGACGAAAGTATTTTTAAACCCAAGAGAAGTTATTGTCCCATGTGTGGTCATACCTTGAAGTGGTATGAATTGATTCCTTTAGTTTCATACTTAATTCAAGGTGGTAAATGTCGAAAATGTAAAAAACAGATACCTTTTCAATATTTCTTTGTTGAATTGTTTTCAGGAATTCTCTATGCGGTAAGCTTCTATTCCTTTGGTTTTACTTTAGATTTAGTAGTCGCTTTACTTTTAGTTTCTTTATTCTTGATTGTCGTCGTTAGTGACTTTAATTATCTAATGATTCCTGATGAAGTTACCATAACTATTGGTTTATTGATTACTATCATCAATTTCTTTCGTTTAGGCTTTCAAGGTGGACTTTATGCTTTTGGTTCAGGAGTTTTATTATTTGGTGTAATGTTCTTACTTATGGAACTAGGAAACTTCCTCTTTAAAACGGAGAGTTTAGGAGGAGGAGACATCAAGTTAATGTTCGTTGTCGGACTAGTTTTACATCCTGTGTTGGGTCTTTTAGTTATCTTCTTATCTAGTTTTATCGCTTTGCCAGTATCCTTAATCTTATATTTATATAATAAGGAAAAAATAATTCCATTTGGACCATTCATTTTAGTTTCAATGCTTTTTCTCTTCTTTTTAAAAGTAGATTTAAATATGGTTCTATCGTTTTTACAAATGCTTTAGGTGAAATCTAAAAGCATTTTTTTCTTTTCTTCTTTTTATTTTTTACTTATAATAGAGTTTAGAGGTGATACCTATGAAGAATCTTCCTATTTTACCAGCGGATAGTTACGTTGTCGTCAATAAAACGATTCTTCATGGTGAAGATCGTAAAATTATTACGATGCTTTATCAACCTATTATCGGTTACAGTGCTGTCAGCCTTTATTTTACACTTATCGATGATTTAGATAAAAGAGAGTTGATGAGTGAAGACTACACTCATCATCATTTGATGAACGTCATGCAACTATCTTTATCTGAGATTGTTATTGCTCGTCAAAAACTAGAAGCTATTGGTTTATTAAAAACTTATTTTAAAAAAGAACATATCAATAACTACGTCTACGTTATATTTTCACCACTTTCGGTGCAAGAGTTTTTGAATCATCCGATTTTAAATGTGGTTCTCTATCAAAACTTAGGTAAAAAAGAATACGATAGAATCGTCGAATACTTTAAAATTCCTCGTATTAACTTTAAAGATTACGAAGATGTGACCAGTTCTTTTCACGAGGTCTTTACTTCTGTCGCTGGCAACGAAATGATTGAAAATGCTGATATCGTTAAAAGGACTAAGGGAAATATCCAGATCAAGAGCAAAATTGATTTTGATTTACTAGTTGCTAGTATTCCTAAACGAATGGTAAACGAACGTTGCTTTAATGAGGAAACAAAAGAACTTATTACTAATTTAGCCTTCGTTTACGATATTGATGACTTACATATGCAAGGCTTAGTAAGGGATAATTTAAATGAAAAAGGCTTTATCGATAAAACAGCCCTTCGTAAGGCCTGCCGTAATTTCTACCAATTCGAAGAAGGTGGCAAACTACCGACATTAGTTTACAGTGTTCAACCATCTTATTTACAAAATCCGAAAGGGGATCAATCGGCTTGGGCTAAAATGGTCTATACTTTCGAATCTATGACCCCATATGACTTCCTAGCTAGTAAATACAAAAATGGAGAACCTGTACCACGTGATTTAAAAATAATTGAAAGTCTTTTAATCGATACGAAATTACGTCCTGGAGTTGTTAATGCCTTAGTTGATTACGTCCTAAAAGTAAACGATCAAAAACTAAGTAAGTCCTATATCGATACTTTAGCAGGACAACTTGCTCGTCTTCACGTCGAGACAGTCGAGGATGCTATGCGAGTTATCGAAAAAGAACATAAGAAATTAAAGAGACAATTTAAGAAGAAACAAGAAGTAAAAGTTGTACCTAAGACTTGGAGTAAAGGTGAAGAAAAGATTCCTGAATGGTTTGATAAAGAAAATAAAGAAATTTCACCAGATGACGATAGTCAAAAACAGATGAACGATTTATTAGAAGAGTTTTCGTGAATGAAGGCTCTTTTCATTTGACACCGAGAAACTAACCTTTTATAATAAATAGTCACAAGGAGAACAATTATGGATTTTGAACTTACTTTACTTGACAATAAACAAATTGATATATATGGTGCTCATACTTTAGAAGTAATTAAAAAAGAAGGACCTCTAGCACCTCCTACTGATCTTGCTATTTTAACAGGGGCCAGTTATAGTCGCTTTCAAGATATCTACAATAAAGTAATGTTAGCAGGTGACTTCATTTTAAGTTCAGCAAGTATTCCCTCGGATGGTTCTATTCCTTGGGCTACTAATGTTTTTACGAAATATAGAATGATAAAATATGATTATCCAGAGAAAAATGATACGACGATTCGTCCAGTCTTAATACCTTATAATTTTGATACCTTTTTAAAAAAATTAACACTTAATAAACATGGTACTTATGAAATGATTTTTGGAAAGTATCCCCAATTTGTTTCTACTTATTCGAATAGTGAACTAGATAGTTATTATTTTAATGGGGAAATGCTTAATACTGGGGTATCTTTTACAATTAATAGACCTATCGTTACTAGTAGTAATGCTTTTGTACCAGAACATTATCCAGTTTTACGTTATAAAGACAAAGAGTTTATTCATATTCCTAAAAAGTTAAATAAAAATACACCAAAACTTTTAGTGAATGGTAATCCTATCGAGGATGCTTATTATTGGGTTGAAGTATCACCACTTACTTGGCTTGTCGATTTAAAAGCGAGAGTTTTAGTATCGAAATATGGTCTAATCTCTGGTATTAGGATAGGGGATAGTACTACCTTCGATGGTAACTTTAAAAATACCGAAGTAAAATATTTTCTAGATAAATTTATGGCTAAGGAAATCTCATCTCAATCGACAATTAGCATCTTAGATAATAATCAAGAACTGCAAGATATGATGTTAAAACATGATAAAACAAAACGACTTCGCAAATAAAAGAATTAGAAAGGAGGAATATCATGGATTTTGAACTTACTTTACTTACCAAAGATGAAATGGATATACATGGAACTCAGGCTTTAGAAGTAATAAAGAAAGAATCTATAGTTCCTATCACAGAATTTGCTGTCTTAAATGGAGCAAACTATAGTTTTGGAGTAAATACTCTTGGCGAAAAAACAATAACGGGTAATTTAGTTTTAAGTACATCGAGTATTAAAGAATATGGCTATTATCCTTGGTATGTTGATGCTTTTTCAAGTCATACAGGTTTATTACAAGCTTTTCCGGGTGATACTGAGTTAGTTATTAGACCAGTGTTAATTCCTCATAATTTTGATACTTTTGTAAAAAAAATTAACTCTTAATAAAAATGGTAATTATGAAATGCTTTATGGCAGGTACCCACAATTTATGGCCTCAACTTCCTTTGAAGAATTGGATAACAGCTATTATAATGGCATGATGACTTATACTGATAGATATTTTACAGTTAATAAACCGACTTATTTTAACGACCATCCTATTTCACCGGAACATCGTTCGGTTTTACGTTACAAAGATAAAGAATATGTTTACGCTTATGCAAACCTTTATGATCCAAATAGTACCAATTATTTATTAGGTTGGCAACCAATCGAAGCAAATTATTACTGGATTGAAGTAGCACCTATTACTTGGCTTGTTGATCTAAAAGCGAGAGTTTTGGTTTCCAAATATGGTTTAATGTCAGGTATTAGATTAGGGGCTAGTTCACAATATGATGGTAATTTCTATCACTCTGAAATAAAGTATTTTTTAGATACCTTTATGGCTCGAGAAATATCCGCTCAACCCAAAGTTAGTATTTTAGATAAGAATCAAGAATTACAAGACATGATGTTAAAACCTAGAAAAATAAAACAACTTCATAGATAATTTTTAAGGAGGCTTATCATGGATTTTGAACTTACTTTACTTACCAAAGATCAAATAGATATACATGGTAATCATGTTTTAGATGTAATAAAGAAAGAAGGACCTCTAGCACCTATTACCGATTTAGCTATTCTAACTGAGGCAACTCATGATTTTATAAAAAACATGTATAACGAAGTTATAATAACAGGTGACTTTATTTTAAGTACGAAAAGTATAGTAGATGCAGGAAGTGTACTTCCGGATGCTTTTTTTAAGTCTCGTGATTTATTAACTGTCTATCCTGAAGAATTTAACTTAACGATTCGTCCAGTCTTAATACCTTATAATTTTGATACCTTTTTAAAAAAATTAACACTTAATAAACATGGTACTTATGAAATGCTTTATGGTAAGTATCCTCAATTTGTCGATGTAACTTTTAGTAAAGAAATTACATATCATTTTTACCATGGCAAAAAGGGAATTCAAAGTACCGATAAATATTTCACAATTAATTATCCAACTTATTCTAATAATAAAGCTTTTATTCCTAAGTGTTGTCCGGTATATCAATATAAAAAAAGAGAATTTATTTCCGTTCAAGCAAATCATAGTAATTATTTTACAAATGGAGATCATTTTGAAAAAGATAATTATTATTGGGTCGAAGTAACTCCTATTACTTGGTTAGTCGATTTAAAGAACAAACTATTGGTATCAAAGTATGGTTTAATATCAGGTATTAGACTTAAAGATAATTGGAATTATGACGGTAACTTTAATCATACGGATATAAAACGTTTTCTCGGATTTATGAAAGAAGAAATAACTCCTGAACGTAAAATAGGAATTTTAGAGAATGATCAAGAACTGCAAGATATGATGTTAAAACGAGGTAAAACAAAACTACTTCGATAAAGAAAAAAAATCAGAAAGGATGGTTAACATGGATTTTGAACTTACTTTACTTACTAAAAGCCAAATAGATATACATGGTAATCATGGTTTAGATGTAATTAAAAGAGAAGGGTATCTTGCTCCTCTTACTGATTTCGCTATTTTAACTGGTGCTAATAATTATCTTTGGTATGACGTAAATAAAAACAAAATAATATCAGGTAGTTTTGTTTTAAGTTCTTCGACTAATGTAACCGATATGTATTTTCGTCATACTATAAGTAATTTACCTGATGTTATAAATGTAAATGGAATATTAACTAATGCCCATGCTTTTCCAGAAAGAACTTGTTTCACTATTCGGCCCGTGTTAATTCCTCATAATTTTGATTATTTCATTAAAAATTTAAAATTTAATCAAAATGGAAACTTTGAAATGCTTTATGGCAATTATCCGCAATTTGTGACAGACTTTTTAATACATACGGAATTAGATGATTGCTTATATAATCATAATTTAGTTAAGACAGGAACATATTTTACTATTAATGAATCTGAGGAATATGCACATGGTACCTTTCGCGAAAGACGTTATCCAGTATATCGTTATCAAGGAAAAGAATATATTCATGTTTTGGCTAACCTTCATAATTCAACTGATAATAAAGTTTTCTTTACCGATGGTACCCCTATTAGGAATAAGAGCTATTACTGGATTGAAGTATCTCCAATTACCTGGATTGTCGATGTCAAAGAGAAATTATTAGTTTCTAAATACGGTTTAATCTCAGGCATTAGAGTAGGGGAAAATGCAAAGTATGATGGAAACTTTAAGCATACTGAAATAAAGTATTTTTTAGATAACTTTACGGCCAAAGAAATTATTTCCTCGGCACAATTTAGTGTTTTAGATAATGATCAAGATTTGCAAGACGTAATGTTAAAACGTGTTAAAACAAAACAACTTCAACCAAAATACCAAAAGGGGTGAAGGCCATGGCTAACTTTAATCTAAGGCTGCTAACAAAAGATGAAGTAGAGTATCTGCAAAGTAAAAATCCAAATCTATTAATAGCTACTCCTACTGATATGGCTCTTCTTTTAAATTGTTACACTTATAACCGTAAATCTATTGATAGTATAGAATCACATCCTCCTTGCTATTATTTCACTATGACAAATGATGATATTTATTATACTTCGGGTGCAAGGCTTTTTTTCGAGGTAACACCTCTAGGTAATATTAGAAGCGAATATGCCGATTATCCGTCAAATGGAATAAGGCCTGTTTTAGAATTTCTCGATGACTCGTTTCTAGAACTTGGAATTAAAGATACTCCAGATGGAAAAATGACAATTTATGGCGAATATCCAATGTGGGTTGTAAGTGATGAACTAGCCGATATTTTAAATCAAAACTATTATAGTGACAATCTTCAAAAAACTGGGAAAAGATACACTTTCATCGAGTGGCGAGAAGTTCCAGTTGTCGAGACTACTGCTGAAGAAGATGATGATTACGACGATTATGAGCTTAAACCTAAGACCTATGTTTATGACGAGTATTATTATAATGAAAAGAAGTATGTTCGTATCACCTCTTATTATCTTGAACAAACTAGAGAATTAAGTAATGGAGTGATACCTAGTGAATACGAAGACTATTGGCTTGAAGTAGTGCCTATCCCATGGTTTGTCGATTTAGATAAACATAAACTTATTTCGAAATATTGCCTAGTATCGGGTGTCCCTATTTCTTTTAAAAATTACAAAGATGTTTACAAAAACTCATTTATGAAAGAGTATCTAGAAAAATATCTAACTCCTGAAATAATTCCATCACAAGTAAGAGTTAGTATTTTAGATGATAATCCTGAACTTAAAAAGGTAATGATCAAAGATTTTTGTAACAATCGGAAATATTGGTAATTATTGGTAATTACAGTATCCTGTTTGACTAAAAGAGTAAAATATGCTATATTGTATATGGATGAAGGAAACTTCATACAATAAAAAAGAGATACACTGAAATTCTGCTAGTTAGGTGTTTTCTCCATTTAATTAGTGTCGAAAACACCGTCTCTAAGAAGATTCGGTGTTTTCATTTGAGCTAGCCCTTAAGGACTATGATAGTGCATAGCACAATAAATGCAAAAGCAATTATTAATTCCATCGGAATTTATCCTTTCTATAAGTTTTTTACCTATAGAAATCACCTCGATTCTATCATCAAAAGATGATTAAGAATAGAGTAAAACACCTAACGATTCAATGTACCTCAAATTCAGTATAACATTTTTGAAAGAACAAAGTTCTGGTAATTACTGGTAATTACAGTATCCTGTTTGACTAGACGAGCAAAATATGCTATATCGCATATGGATGAAGGAAACTTCATACAATAAAAAAGAGATACACTGAAGTTCTGTAGTTAGGTGTTTTCTCCATTTAATGTTTGTCGAAAACACCGTTTCTAAGAAGATTCGGTGTTTTCATTTGAGTTAGTCCTTAAGGACTATGATAGTGCATAGCACATACATCCGTTAGGCTTGACATTAACTACGTTTACTATGATATAATCATAGTGGAGTTGTTATAAAATATGAAAATAAAGAAAAGTGAAAACAAGCAACAAAATAATTCTTCTAATA
>CANQDB010000048.1 GCA_947591175.1 uncultured Bacilli bacterium | reverse complement strand
ATACCGAACGGTACGTATGGTGGTGTGAGAGGGAAAAGTATTTAAGAATTAATTGAAAAGTTTTCTCTACTCGATTTACTTGTAATTTTTGGTAATTTCAAAAAAACTATTTACTAAAACTTTTGTTCGTATTAAAATGGACTTGGTGATGGAAATGGAACGAATTTACCTATGTATTGATTTAAAGACTTTTTACGCTTCTGTCGAATGTGTTGCAAGAAATCTCGATCCTTTTAAAACAGATTTGGTAGTGGCTGATCCAACTCGTTCTAAAGGCACAATCTGTCTTGCAATTTCTCCCAAAATGAAAGCTAGAGGCATAAAAAACCGTTGCCGAATGTTTGAAATACCATCACATGTTCATCCGATTATTGCAAAACCAAGAATGCGAGAATATATTCGTTATTCGGCTAAGATATATGCTATCTATTTAAAATATGTGGCTAAAGAAGATATTCACCCATATTCGATAGACGAAATGTTTTTAGATGTTACTTCTTACTTAAAACTTTATAAAAAGGAGCCATTTGAACTAGCCAAAACAATTATCCAAGATATATATCAAACTACAGGTATTACGGCTACTGCAGGAATTGGCACGAACCTTTACCTAGCCAAGATTGCCCTCGACTTAAAAGCTAAAAAAGATCCAAATGGCATTGCTTTTCTCGACATAGAAACTTATCAAAAAGAATATGCTCATCACTTGCCGATTACTGATTTTTGGCAAATAAGTAAAGGAACTGAAAATAGACTTCATAAACTCCATCTAAAAGATATGTCCGATATTATTAATTGTGATCCTCTAAAACTATATAAAGAATTTGGTATCAAAGCTGAACTTTTAATTGACCACGCTAAAGGTTATGAACCCTGTACAATAAAAGATATTAAAAATTATGTTTCGAAAGAACATTCACTATCCAATAGTCAAGTTCTTTTTAGAGACTATGATTACCAAGAGGCTCGTGTTGTTTTAACCGAAATGGTGGATAATTTAGTTTTACAATTAGTTGAAAAAAACTTAGTAACCAGTTATATAGGTCTTTATGTAGGCTATTCCAAAGAACAATATCCACCTCTTACAACTCACTTTAAATTAAAAGAAGAAACCAGCAGCTATCGTCTCATTTTAAAAAAGATACTCGAAGAGTACGATTATCGTATCAGTGAAACTCAAAAAATTAGACGTATCGGTATTTCTTTTGGCAATGTTCACTCGAGAAGTTACCAACAACTTTCGCTCTTTAATGAAAGTGAAGAGGAAGAGAAAGAAACGAAATTAGAACAGGAAATAGTATATCTAAAAAACAAATATGGTAAAAATAGTTTACTTAGAGCCATAAGTTTAAAAGAAGAAGCGACAGGAAGAGAAAGAAACCAATTGATAGGAGGACACAATGCCGAATAATAGAATAAATAGAGCCATTCAATTTCAACCATTTGATGTCTTAAAAGGATTCAAAGAGGCTTTAAAAGAAGTCGAACGAATCCACGAAGAAAAGAAAACTTTAAGCGAAGATTCATTTAAAGAATTAGATAATACCCTAAAAAGTCTAAAACGAGGAGATATAATTACCATCGAATACTATTACGATTTGACCTATCTCGAACTAACTGGAACTATTCGTAAAATTGATTCCTTAAATAGAAAACTTTACCTATCCCAAAGTATCATTTCCTTTGACGATATTGTGACCATAAAAAAAGATTCAGACTTCCACTTTATCTAAATCCCCAGTTTTTTCTTTTTCCATCGTAACTTTAATACCTTTAACTTTGCACCACCGTAGAAAAGTATCTAAGTAAAGATTACGACCACCAGTTTCTACTTTAGCAATGGTCGAAATACTACGTTCGACGGAGTGAGCAAATTTTTCTTGCGATTCACTAGACCAATTACGTATCAAAAGGGCAATCTCTGAAACCTCCATCTCAGTAATATCCTTCTTCATAAGAAACACTTCCTTCCATAGATTAAGGTCGCAAAAAGATTGGAAAAAGTTTAGAAAAAATGTAATTTAACACTATAAGTGCATTCACTCATAGTGTTGACAACCCTCTGCCTCTGTGAGATAATCAAGACGAACATTCTCATCTTGTAGTGCCCATATGAATGTCTAATAAGTAGGGTGAAGTTTATGAAATACCTTAAATTAACAGCAGAAAACATATATCAAAAGTATCAACAAACATTTTCTGAAGTGACTTTGAAAGTAGTTAGCAGCCTTGTTTTAGATAATACAATTAGAATTAAAGAAGAAAGAGAACTTGATCGTTATATAACCAATATTGAAAATTTAAGAATTTATCTCAAAGAAGTTTACAATGTTTCGGATGAAGATATGATTTCCCTCATGCAAAGCATAATGAACGATGATAAGAGAATGTTAAAGGGTCTTCAAAAAATAGAACCAAGTAAGGCCACCGAAAAAGATTACCGTAACTTAGTAATTCCTTACTTATTCGAAAATGTGGAGTCTTACGTCCTTGAAAATTATGCTTGGAATATTTCGTACATAAGTAAATTTAAAAAGGAAACCAAAGACAAAGATTTTAGGAAGCAAATGCTCAATCAAATATTATTAAAGTTCTCTAAAGAAGAACGCCATTCCTTGATTATTAAAGACAATAATAGCCAAAGTAAACCATACTTAAAAAAACTTTATTGGCACGTCAAACAAATGCTAGAATTATAGAAAAACTCTACTTGAAAAAAGTCGAAAATTGGTATATTATGGAAATAGATTGGTGCTAGTAAAGACTATTTCTTTTACTAGCGTTTTTTATAATTATCATAAAAAAGTCAGTTTTCAGCTTATAGAAGGAGGACACTATGAGTGATTTTGATAAGGTGTACCATGATACTTATGAAAATACGCTACGGTATGTTATTTGTCATTGCAAAAATATTGAAGATGTAAACGATATCATTCAAGAAATATATTTTTCGTTTAACGAGGCATTAAAGAAAAATCCCCAAATAAGTGATTCTGAAAAATATGTTATGGGTATCACTAAAAAGAAAGTAAACGATTATTATCGTGGTGTTTACCGTTTTAAAGGTTTAAAAATCCCATTATTATTTCAAAAAGATGGACAAACTTATGATTTATCAGATGAATATGCAACAAATTATAATCTTGAAGACACAGTACTAAGTTTATTAGAATTAAAAAAGATCCTGAAGAAAATCAATAAAAAAGATAGTCTTCGTGTCAAAATATTTTATATGTATTACTATTATGAATGGACGTTTAAAGAGATTGCTCAAGAACTTAATATGAATGAATCAACCGTTAAAAATAAACTTTATCAAACACTAAAAGAAGTACAAAGAGATTACAAAAAGGAGGATGAAGTACATGTCTAGAAATAAACTGGTATCCGATCTTTTTGAACAAGAATTTAATAAAGAAGAAAATTATAAAGCAATTATGAAGAGAATAGAAGAATCCGAAAAAAAGAAAACCAAGAAGCCTATATGGAAACCTACTCTAGCAGTGCTAGGCATAGTAGTAATAGTTGCTTCAGCTTTTCTATTATTCCCACAAGGTAATAAACAATTAGAAGGAAATCCACAGGTCCCAGAAACACCAGATCAACAAATCAATGACTTATATATAAATGAAGTTGATCATATACAATTTAATCTGATAGATAATCCTTGGAGAAATATAATCAAAAAAAATCCTGATATTACGGATAGTGTATTTTCTATGGTTGATAAAATATATGACCAAAACTTCAATGGTCAAAAAGATACTATTTTAGGTGGTTATGAAGATGGTAAATTAGTAGAATATGTGGTAATATACACCGATGAAGGAGAAAAGAAATTGACTTTTGATGTGACATTAAAAGATTTTGAACCAGCATATCTAAAATCTACATATAAAAAAGATATTATTACCCACGAACTTGCAAACGCCAAAGAGTGTTATATTGATAATCAGGCTTTAAAAATATTACATTTTGATAATAAATACTACATTGATTTTATAAAAAACGACTTAGCTTTTGAAATAGAACTTAAAAACTTTTCAAATGATGACCTAGAAAAGATAATAAACATTGTTATTAGATAGTTCTATCAGTAATTGGAGGTGATAATAGTATAATTGCGGTAGTATAAGAAAGGAAAAAATTTTGAAAAATTTAAAGAATTTATTATTTGCTACTATACTTACTATTATCTTAATGCCTTTAAGTGTCCAAGCGGCTGTAGTTCCTATATTAGGTCATGGCTTTACTAGAGGTATTTCGCGAGTTTCTTATTATATTGATTACAATAGTGGTACGGGATTCTATGAATATTTAATTATTAATGCCGAACATAACTGGGAAAGTCCCGGCTGGACAAGCCCTGTAAATTTAGTAGCGGCTTCTTCCAATTCTGGTACTATGCTAGATTTTTATGCAAAACCGAATTCCTATTTTCCAGAAGATAATGCAGACTATTATGGAATGGCGGAATTTTATGACAACAGTGGTAATCCTGTAATTCCAGATTATCAGTCATACGTATTTACTAGAGTCCAAATAAATGATGATGCTAATCATTATCGAAATGCTACTGAAGTCCAGGGAACAATTGCCCATGAAATGGGTCATACATTTGGTTTGGCACACCCTGAGGTACTTTCAACAAATGCAGATAGCATTATGAGTCAAAGTTGGTTTAGAACAGTTCAAACCGTCCAACGTTGTGATACCGATGCTTTGTACAAAATTTATTAGGAGGAAATAGGATATGAAAAAGAAAATAATTGCTTCCCTTGCCGTAGTAGTAGCAGTTGTAAGCGCTTTTGCTGTATGTGAATATCTTCGTCCTAGTAATGTAAGCTTAGAACATATTCCTGAAAAGAATGAAGATATTTTTGAAGTTGGATATGAATTTGATATGGCTCAAAACATATCTGATATGAATGTTGTAAATGATTTGTATGATTATGTTGCTTTAGTAAATATTTCGTCTATCGATAAAGTAAGTAACATCAATGAAACAACTGGAACTCCATCGATGGTTTATAGTAAGGGTAAAGCCCAAGTATTATCTGTTCTTAAAGGAAATATGGACAATACCATTACTTTTGAAAGAACTGGTGGAAAAATGCCTTGGACTGAATGGATTAAAGGCGTAGATGATCCTGAAAAACTAATCAACTTAGCTAAAGAAAGTGGAACAGATCATTCTAATACTATAGTTGATGCAAGGGCTAGTGGAGACATCGAATTAGAAACAGGCAAAACTTACTTAGTATTCATGCATAAATCAGATGAAGGAATCTATCATATCGGCGCTTATCAATATGGAACGAGAGAATTACAAAATCAAGATCCAACAACTATAACTCCACAAGGAATTCAAAGCCTAAAAGTAAAAGATAACGTTACTGGTGAATGGGTAAGTATTAAAGATATAGTTAACTTCGATGTTAAACAATAAAATAATGAAAGAGAACCACTTTTTGGTTCCTTTTTTTGGGGTTTCAGGAATTTGCCTTTTTAAACTATTTGTGTTACAATATGCAACGTTGTAGTAAAAAAATCAGTTTTTAGGGGGATTTTAAATGGCTTTAACAAAAAGAGAATTATTAGAATTAAGAGGACAAATATTACAATTAAAAGAATTTCAAAAGGTTGAAGAATTATTACCGAGAGAATCGGCGTATCAATTTTTGTATCGTTGCAATAGTGATCGCTTAGATAAATATGCCCTAAACTACTTGGGAAGAAAATATACTTTTGGAGAACTATTTGCGAAAATCGATACGGTTGCCAAAGCCTTCCAAGAAAAAGGAATCAAGCCTAATGATACAGTTGCTATGGCAATGCTATCGACACCTGAAGCGATTATTTCATTTTATGCTTTAAACAAAATTGGAGCCTTAGTCTACATGGTCAATGCTACTCATGAGAAAAAATCAATCGAAGAAGAATTACACGATGCTAAAGCTAAAGCACTAGTTGTAAACAGTATCTTTTACGATAAAGATATGATGAAGTTTACTGAAGAAAACAACATTTCATTTGTCGTTGCGGCACCTCTTGATGCATCATTTCCAACCGGCTTCTATGGTGACATGGTAAAATTTAAAATGATCGAAATGGTTAAGAAAATCGGCAATGCCGTAAATGCTGATCCAAAATGTTTTAAATGGAACGATTTTTTAGAACTCGGTAAAAAATCAACTAGAGAAGTTATTCCTTACTATGAAAAGAATCAAGGAATTGCTATCGCCTCTACTAGCGGTTCGACAGGAAAAGCTAAAAGGCCTTTAATGACAAACGAAAATCTCAATGCCATTCCTGTTCAAATGGGTATGACTTGTGACGTCTTTGCTCCAAATGATTCAATTTTAACGACTTTGCCTATTTGGATTTTCTATAGTTTATTTAATAGTATTCATGAACCGTTATGTTTAGGCGTTACAGTTGACCTAGATCCATTATTTGATTCGAAGAAAATTAGTAAACGTCTTAAACAGTATCGTTTCAATCACTGGAACACAATCCCATCATATGTCGAAGATATGGTAAATGATAAGAACTTGAAGAATATGGATTTATCATTTTTAAAGTCTATTACGACAGGTGGTGACTATCGAACTCCAAAATTAAAGGCCATGGCCGAGCAAAAATTAAAAGAAAATAACTCAAGTGTTGAAATCGGTCAAGGCTATGGTGCCTCGGAATGTGGTGGTTGTTTCTGTTATTCTTACGAACAAGGTATGCCTGCTGAAACAATTGGTAAACCACTTATCGGTAATGTTTTCAAAATTGTCGACGTCGATACTGGCGAAAAACTAGGACCAAATGCTTCTGGAGAACTCTATCTATATTCACCTACCATGATGAAAGGTTACTATCACGACGATATTACGACTGCTCAAGCCTTAGTAACAGACGAAAATGGTATTCGCTGGTACAGAACTGAAGACATGGCTCATTACGACGACAAAGGCCAACTATTTATGGATGGACGTCTTCGTCGAATTGAAATCTCACGTGATGGAAATGGTATGCCTACTAAAGTCTTCCCAGATACTATTAAACAAATAGTATCCCTACATCCGTCGATTGAAGCCTGTGAAATAATCATGGTTCCGGATGATGCTAGAATCACTCGTCCCGTTGCCTACATCGTTTTAAAAGAAGGAACGACGTTTGGTGATGATATGGTTAGCCAAATCAATGATATTTGCGCTCAAGAACATATTGCTCGCTACACCATTCCAACTGAGTACATTCCAATTCCTGAAATACCTAAAACTCCAGGGTTAAAAGTCGATTTAAATAAACTTACCGAAATGTATCAGGAAACAAATACTAAAACTCCTAAAAAATTAGTTAAATCACACGCGTGATAACTAATTTTTTTCTTGGGTTTTTTGAATAAATATGGTATTCTTTACTATAGAATAGGAAAGATGTAAATGAGTATGATATGGTTACAAATAACTAGTTTAGTTTATATGACTATTTTGTTAATTGTCTTCTTTTCAGTAAAACGTGTCGTGAACGACGAAACAGAAATATTTAAAAAGATAATGATTATTAACGAAATAGGTCTTCTTATTGAACTTCTATGCTTTTACACAGTTACGCATATAGATACGATGCCAATCCTTAATAGTTTGGCGACCCATGCCTTGTTAATCTACTATGCTTGTTACATCTTATTATTTACATATTACCTATTTATTCTTTCATCTAAAAAACAGAATCATTCTAATTATCGGAAGAAAATAAGACTATTTTGCTATAGCTACCTTTTAATTAATGTAGTCCTAATCATTCTTTTACCCATGTATTATAGTACTGAACCAGGAGCTATGTACTCTTATGGACCATCGGTAGATTTTCTCTTCTATTCTTATAGCATCCTGATTACTATTTGGGTCATTTGTATTGTGATTAACCACAAGAACTTAAATTATAAAAAACTATTACCAATGATTTTACTAATTGTCCTTGGAAGTATTGCAGGAATTGTTCAAAAATTACATCCTGAATTATTAGTGATGACTGGTGTTGATACTGTTGTTACCTTTATTATGTATTTTACGATTGAAAATCCTGATTTAAAAATAATTGAGCAACTAGAACTTGCCAAAACTCAAGCGGAAAAAGCAAATCACGCTAAATCGGATTTCTTAAGTTCGATGTCTCATGAGATAAGAACTCCATTAAATGCTATTATCGGTTTATCGGAAGATATTAATTCTTATAAGGACCAACTTCCAAAAGAAGTAATCGAAGACTCCACAGACATTCAAAATGCTTCTCAAACGTTACTTGAAATTGTCGGTAATATTTTGGATATCAACAAAATTGAAAGCGATAAGATGGATATTGTTGAAGAACCATATTTCTTTAGAGATGAGGTAACCAAGTTAGTTAAAGTAAGTGCTACTAGAATTGGAGATAAACCGATTGATTTTAAGATGACGATTCAAGAAGATGTTCCTAACGAATTAATTGGGGATAAAGTTCACGTCAAAGAAATTATTAACAATTTGCTAACTAATGCCATTAAATATACCGAACAAGGCTTTATAAATCTAAATATAAAATGTATCAATAAAGAAAATGTTTGTATGCTAATAGTTAGTGTCGAAGATTCTGGACGAGGTATTAAAAAAGAACAAATAGATCGTCTCTTCACTAAGTTTGAACGTCTCGATATGGACAGAAATACGACAGTCGAAGGAACTGGCTTAGGACTTGCTATTACCAAAGCCTTACTCGATAAAATGCATGGCAGTATCAATGTTCAAAGTGAATTTGGAAAAGGTTCTCTATTTATTGCCACCATTCCTCAAAAGATAAAACCACAAATAACTATAACTACTCCAACTACTATTTCAACTCCAGTACAAGCAAAAACTATTTCTTTTGAAGGCAAAAAAGTACTTATTGTGGATGATAACAAATTGAATATCAAAGTTGCTAAAAGAGTTCTAGAAACGTTGGGTATTATCGTCGATGAATGTGAAAGTGGAGCATCTTGCTTAGAAAAAATAAAAGCAGCCAATACTTATGACTTGATTCTAATGGATATTATGATGCCTGAAATGTCTGGGGAAACAACTCTAAAAAAATTAAAAGAAAATCCTAATTTCCATATTCCAGTCTTTGCTTTAACGGCCGATGCTGTTCAAGGAGCAAGGGATCATTATATTGAAGCAGGATTCCAAGATTATATTCCTAAACCATTTACGAAAGATCAAATCGCTGAAAAATTAACTGCCCTTTTCGAAAAGGATAACAAGGAAGTAAATTGGGACGAAGTTCCACAATATGTAATTACTGGCGAAGATAACAATCAAAAATAGCCACCGCGGTGACTATTTTTTCTTTTTCTTATTTTTCTTTCTTTTACCTTCCTTGGCAACTTCTTGATAGAAACCTTTCCACATCTCATAGACGTGTTCTTTACTGTAGAAAGCAGAAATCTCTTTGGCATTCTCAACTTGTTTTTGATACTCTTTTGGATTTTCTTTTAACTCTTTAATCTTTTTTATAAAGTCTTTGTTATTAGAAGCACTCTCGTACTTGTGGAAAAGAATATCTTCGTATAATTCCAAATTTCTAAGTAGAATTGGCGTATCCGTACTGACGGCTTCTAGGATTGTCATAGGGAATAGTTCGTTATATGAAGGAACAAATAATAAATCGGCTACATTATATAAATCATTCATCTCTTCACGTGGAATAATACCTAAAAATTTAACGTTCTCTGGAGGATTCTTAATAGTTTTACTTAGTTCATCATAGCCATCGGTAATTGCTCCAAAAGAGAAACCTCCAGCCCATATAAAGGTACAATCTGGTAAGGCTTTAGCAACTTCCACGAAGTCCAAGACGCCTTTTCTATTTTGTACTTGACCTGCTCCTAAAATGACAAATGCCTTTTCATCGATAGAATATTTCTTTCTTAATTTTTTTATTTCAGTTTTTGACTTTTTATAAAATTTTTCCTTTGAGACAAAATTTGGAATATAAGTTATTTTATCCTCATCTAGTCCCGCTTTGACCATATCTTTCTTAAAGATAGGATTAACAACTACTAAATGATCAGCACTTTTATAAAACTTGATTACATACTTTTTAAAAATATTAAATATAGGTTTAGGAAGTTT
>CANQDB010000047.1 GCA_947591175.1 uncultured Bacilli bacterium | reverse complement strand
TTAAAAAATGCACAAAATTTCTACTGGTAATATTTGGTAACTATAAATTAGTAAAAAAAAACAAATAATAACAAAAAAAGATGCCCAAAAGCACCTATTTCATTGTTGGAATTGCCGAAACACTTCTAGCAACCTCGATTAACTCGTCCTGACTCATAACGTCTGATACCATATAATAATCGATTCCACCACTCGTCCAACTAACCGAGTTATCCGCTAAAGCACCGACGGTATCGATAAGTAAATAAGGTTCGCCATAAGTTGGAATAATCGAAAGTTCATCCGGAATATCCACAGTTTCCTCAACTAGCAAGAATGGCTTTTCCCCTTCAAAAGTTAAAATAACCCTTTCACCATTTGTTTTCTCGACCTTATCTTGATCCGTCAATTTAGTTCCACTTGGTAAATAAAGTGGGAAAATAATATCATCGATGGCACTTGTCTCCTTGTTTTCTTCGATATCCTTACAAGTAACACAAGTATTCATGGCTTCATTTAAATCGAAATAGGTATCACTAAAAGTTGGATTTAAATCTATCGAAGTAAATGTCATCACCATTTGAGGAATATCTCCTTCATCCAAAACCGAAACTTCTTTAAAATTTAAATCTTTATCTAAGACAACCTTTTGTTTTACAAGTTTCCGATTATTAGGATAATTGACAGCCGTCGTAAAAATATAACCTTGATCGTTTTCCACAAAATCACGATTACTATCGTTCTTAATATCATCGACAATCGATTTTAACAAATACACTTGCGAATTATTATAAGGCCATTCACTTTGAAATTTAAAACTCTTATTTAAAGATGGTGTCAAAACATAAACTGCTTCCTTGTTCTTTAAAATAATTTGTTCGTGGTTATTAGCTTGATTTCTTAGACTTACACGATATAAATCCGGATCTTTAAAAGAGGCATTGACATCGTAATGATAAGTATCATCGTTATTTGATATTTCTAAAGTTCCCTGTACTTGATAAGCTTTAGCTTTATTTATTTTATTTTCCAAATCAGATAAGACTTGATCTTCGCCACCTTTTCCACATCCTGTAAAGAAAAGAACCATCAAAGTAAGAAGAAAAGTAAAGATTATTTTTGTTTTTTTCATTTTTTTCACCCCATATTTTTTACTTTCATTTAATTATATGGATACCTTTTTCATTTATTCATGAATAATTTTTGAAAATATGATTATCATAATACTGAATAAAAAAGGAGGAAAATCATGAAAATAGTGCAAAAGATTTGTCTTGTGTTAACAATTATCGGTGCACTTAACTGGGGTCTTATTGGATTATTTGAATTTAATTTAGTAGATACCCTCTTTGGTGTAGGTAGTATCATTTCAAGAATAGTTTATATTCTTGTTGGTCTAGCAGGTATCATCAACATAGCACTTCTATTTGAAGACTGGGACAAATAAAAAGACTTTCCACAACCGGGAAAGTTTTTTTATATTTTTTTAACGACTATCTGGGAAGATACGAATATTTACGTTCTTCGTCTTAGTTTCGTAAGTTAAGCGTAAGTCACTTCCACTAACTTGAACTGGTACAGAGTGTGTTCCTTCTTTAAGTCCACTCAAATCGACGACAGCCTTCAAAGTAGTAGGATCTAAGGCATCGATTACGGATTTACTTCCACGAACGACAATCGTAACATAAGCGTCATCTTCAGTAGCAGCTTGAGCACCGAGTCCTTCACCTTTATTGATAGGTTGAAGTTGAATATTAGTGAACTCTTTAGTCGTCGCTTCATCGAGGGTAACATCGATAATAATCGTCTTAGCACTCATATCTCTTATACCATTTGGACGAACTAAGTTGACACTATACTCTCTATTTTCGGCTAAAGACTCTACGTTAATTTCAACTGGTAAATACTCGATTCCATCTAAGACACTCTGTTCACCATAGATAAGCACACTACTGACATTGGTCTTAATTTCACTTATCGATTTACCGAAAGCGATATCACCAACTGGCACTACTTGAACAGGAACTTCTTTACTAGGTGACGTAATTGTAATTGTAGCATCGACTGTACTTGGAACGATTTCGACATCTAATTGTTGTCCTTGAGCGTCATACGCAATTAAAGGAACTTCTTTAAGACTTGCTTCGCCTACAGTTGGATTACTTAAATCGTTAATGTCGACTAGAGCTTTTACCGTCGCAACCTGCTGCAATTTGTACTCTGCACCTTTGACGATAACGTCACTTCGACCTAATTTAATATCGGAAATAACTAACTTCGGATCAAGTGAATCTCTATGAAGTACATCGTAATCAAGTTGTCTAGTCTCCGAAATTTTTTCGTACACGACAATTGTTACAGACGATGGATCCAACTTGTAATCAATCGATTGAACTGCTTGTTTATAATGGAGTTCTACCCTATGAGTTCCAGGCTTTAATTCTCTTAAATCCACAGATACTTCGTGTGATGGATATTGTTTGGCCAAATAAATATCGGCTCTTCTTCCAATTAACGTAATATCAACTGATTCAGGAAGTCCTTCGATTACGTAGGCCTCTTCGTTATATTCGGCCGTTACTGGTTGATCGTACAAAATTTCTGCGGACTGATTTATAATCGTCGTGGCATTACGATCGACATAGAAAAATACAAAGAATGCAAAAATCAAAGAAATAACGATTAACGTCTGTTTATTATTAATAAACTTTTCAAAACTCTTACCATTAGTTTTAAACAAATCCGATAACCGCAACATACCTTTCGTAATAGGTGTAATTAACCATCTATCGAAAAAGGAACCGATTGCTTTAAAGAATTTGCCTATTCCTCTACTTATCTTCTTCATAAACCTCATCCTCTTCTAACATATCTTCTTCAAATGAATCTTGTTTTGGTCGAAGTTCATCGATTAACATCATACGTACATCGTCGAGTGACAAATTATAGAATAATTCTCCTTTTACCGCAATCGATACTCTTCCTGTTTCTTCGGAAACGACAAGCACAATAGCATCTGTCTCTTCCGCAAGTCCTAAAGCCGCTCTATGTCTAGTTCCAAGGCGCTTGTTAGCCTTGGCATTATTACTAGTTGGAAACACTGCTCCAGCACAAGTAATACGGTCACCTTGAATAATGACACCTCCATCGTGAAGAGGGTTATTAGGGAAGAATATAGATATCAATAGTTCACTAGATAAATCTGCATAAATCTTTTTAGCCTTTTCGATATAATTACCTAAACTGGTATCACGCTCGATGACAATTAAAGCCCCAATCCGTGATTTTCTCAAATAATCCGCAGCTTGGACAATCTCATAGACAAGGCGTTCTCTTTCATCGACTGTTAAAGTCTTGTGTCTACCTAACAATTGTGTTCTACCCAATTGTTCCAAAACCGTTCTAATTTCTGGTTGAAAGATAATAATTAAAGCAAGTGGGCCCCACATCACGACGTACTCTAACAATAGTCCAATCGTCTGAAGTCCTAACCAAGTACTCACTACTTTCAAAACAATAATCAAAAAGACTCCCTTAAACAACAAAGTTAATTTTACATTGCTCCTGATATTTTTCAAGATATAGTAAAACATCACCCATAAAAGAGAGATATCTAATATTTTCTTCAATAAATCAACGATACTTTCTAACGTCATAAATCTTCATCTTCTTTCAATTCCTTTTTACTCTTGTGTTTTTTATTATATCAAAAAAGGATAACTTCGTAAACCCAAGAAAACACTTTTACATTTTTTCTTGGTTCGAATTATCCCCTGAACTTAATTCTAAAATAAGTGGTGCTTTAGTATCATCTAAACCATTAGATGGAGGTGTAGAATCGGTTACTAAAGTTGGAATTACTGGAGCACTTTGTGTAGGTTCTACTACTGGAGTTGGGGCAACAAGAGGCTCTAGATTAGGTACACTTTGTATTGGTGCACCAATAACCTGCTGAGGAGCACTAACATTAGTAGGAGCACTATTATTAACAGGACCACTACTAGATAGATCTAAAACATTGGATCCCTTAGGCGTAGTTTGTAAAACATCTTGAACGGGAGCATTAGATGTAGCATTCATCAAAGGAGTACTATCTTCTTTCGAAGACAACTCATCTTCCATTTCTTTTTCAGCCATCATTTGAGAGCGTTCCATTAAAAATCCTAACACCGCCATAATTAAAATTACACAAATAATAGCCGTTAAATAATACCAAAAACCATCGAAAGAACGAAGTGCATATAAAAAATCCATCATTTCACCCTCTATTCTCTTATCTATTTTATTTTATCATGATATAATAAGAATTACAATGAATAAAATAGGAGGAATAAAATGTCCAGTTTTAAAATGCGACTTAAAATAGAACATGGTATCAAAGCTGTTTTCTTTATAGTTTTACTAACACTCTTTGTCGTCTTCTTTCTTAGAACATTCAAGGAAGAAAGATACCAAGATTTATTTAAACCGACGTGTAGTATCAAAACAATAGAAGATTACGAACGTTGTAAAAAAGAAAATCAGTACGTGACAATTACGACTGATCAAATCTACGAAACCGATTACACTTATCAATTAAATGGCAAAGAACAAGGAGTCTTCATTGATATAGATATCGAAGGAAAAAGTCTAATTGCTCTAGTATCCAAAGAAGAAAGTAATAAACTTCTATCAGGAGAAACTAAAACAATTACAGGTTTTATCGATGATAATAAAGATTTACTAGAAACCAAAGATAAGATTATCGAACAGTACAAAGAACAAGGAAATACCGACGAGATAAAAGAAGATATTGCTAGTCAAATCCTAGATTTCGTAATCAATAGTTATGATAACAAATATGAAGAATCGATACTATACCTATTTATCGATACCCTAGCCTTCTTACTACTTATCTACTACCTAGGAAAAAACATCTTCTTATTCCTAAACCCATACTATCAAAAAGACTTAATAAAACTTTCTAAAAGAGAATTAAATTCAGTTGAAAAAGCATATCAAAAAGATAAAGGAAAAAGTAGCAAAACCTATCGTTTTCACTTCTATCCTCTAAATACTAAGGTAACCAAAAGGAAGCAATAACTGCTCCCTTTTAAACTACTACTTTTAAACTATTTTAAAGGATCGATCATGATCTTAACTGAATCACTTGTACCCGAAGTTAACTCTTCGAAAGATGCTTGCACTTCGTCAAGTCCAACCGTTTTAGAAAGAAATGGTAATACTTGAATTTGTTTATTAGCAATCAAATCGATACAAGTTTGAAACTCTTCTCTAGTATAAGCAATAGCCCCTTTTAACGTAAGTTCACTAGTAACTGCAACAGCCGTTGGAATAGAGATTGCACCTAACGAAACTCCTGCTAAAACGACAGTACCACCAGGTCTTGCCGAAACAAGGGCACTACTTACAGCGGGAGCATTTCCACAACACTCGATTACGACATCGAATCCGCCGTTAGTTTTAGTTATTACGTCATTCATGAAATTAGGATCAAGTGCATTTAACCATTCGTCCGCTACGCCAATGGATACGGCCTTTCTTCCTCTTGCTTCGTTAGTTTCAGAAACAGCTACAAAACTTGCTCCTTCCTTTTTAGCAAACATAGCCGAAACAAGACCGATAATTCCAGCCCCGATAACTAAAACTTTAGCCCCAACTTTAATATCAGCCAAATGAATAGCATGAAGTCCAACTGCAGTAGGTTCAACCATAGCAACCTCTTCATCCGTAATCGTATCTGGTACTTTGATAACCATATCCGGACGAATCATCATCTTAGGAGCATAAGCACCAGGATGATCTAGTGATAAACCACTAGCATGTGTCCAAGTCTCCCTACAGTATTGTGGGTTTCCCGTAAGACAAGCAGGACAATGTCCACATGGCGAAATAGGTAAAGCAGTTACTCTATCACCTACTTTTAAATCCGTTCTACTTCCTGGATTTGTAACAATTCCACAAAATTCGTGGCCCATTACTAGTCCAACAGGTTGACCACTATCCCAATAATGGATATCCGATCCACAAATACCTGATTTTTTGACATCGACTAAAACTGATGTCCCATCCGCGATAGGTTCGGGTGCTTCTATAACTTCGAATTCTTTTACACCTTTAATAGCGACACTTCGCATTTACAATCACCTCTAGTGTAAGTATAACACCACTAAGATAAAAATGACGACTCTAGTAGCTAAATTTGACATTTAATTTTCGAAATTTTACATAAAATATTATTTTTCTTTAGCCAAAATGTCTCTTGCTGCAATAAGTCCCGTCGCGGCTGCTACAACGATGTTTCCGGCTTTACCAGAACCATCACCTACAAAGTAGATATTGTGATTTTCTAATTTCATGTGATTATCGGTTTCGATTTCGTTACTAAAGAACTTTATCTCTGGTCCATAAAGCAAAGTTTCACCATTATTGACTCCTGGAATAATTTTGTCTAGTGTTTCTATGCCTTCCAAAATATTTTTAACAATTCGATGCGGCAACACTAAGGCTAAATCGCCTGCCACAACATCTTTTAAAGTCGGTTCGATAAAGCCCTTCCGAATACGATGCATATTACTTCTCCGACCAGCCCTTAAATCGTGTAAAGTTTGAATAATTGGTTTCCCATCACCTAAAGTATTAGCAATCTTCGCAATACACTCGCCATATTCTCTAGTATTCGTTACTGGCTCAGTCAAATTGACCTTCGAAATAAAAGCAAAGTTCGAATTATTAGACTTCACATCTTTCAAAGCATGACCGTTAACACAAATGTAACCATTGTAGTTTTCTTTCGTAACAAAGCCTCCAGGATTCGTACAAAAGGTTCTAATTTGATCGTCATAAGTATCGGTTTTGATAAAGATAGTAGGATCATAAATAACATTAGTAATAGGTGCTAGAATCTCTTTTCTTACCTCGACTCTAACTCCCACTTCAATACTTTGTGAAGTATATGGAATATGGTACTTATCGGCTAACTCTTGAACCCATTTGGCTCCAGTCCTACCAGGGGCAACTACGACATAACGAGCATTAACCGTCTCTTTTTTACTACCCTTTTGGTAAATTATTTCGTAATTATCCTTAGACTTTTCAACTATATCAAAAACATCGGTATTTTCGCATAACTCCACACCATTATCACATAAGTAATCCGTAAAGTCTTGAATGTACTTCGGTAATTTATCACTTCCTAAATGTTTCTGCTTGATAATCAATAAACTAGCCCCCACCCGCGCAACCTTTTCACCTAACTCTTTAGCCTCATCCATGTTAGTAGGATACACTTTATCATCCATCTTAAAACGATTAAAGATTTCTTCAGTATCATCGATTAACTGATAGGCTTCACTTTGATCCATATATTTAAATAGATCTGACTTACCTAACTTCGGAATAAAATTTAATTTACCATCCGAAAAAGTTCCTGCTCCGCCATAGCCAGATAGAATTGCACAAGGTTTGCAATTAGTACACACTCCATCTTTCTTCTTGTTCATCGGACAAACTCTATTTTTAGCAAATTTACCTTTTTCAAGAATTAACACTTTTAAATTTTTATTTTTTTCAATCAATTCGTAAGCCGTAAAAAGTCCAGCAGGGCCAGCCCCAATTACCACTACATCGTACATCAAAACCACTCCATTCACTTATATTATAACAAACATTTTAAGAAATTTCTTTTTTTGTTTACAACTCTTGAAAGTTTTTGATATAGTTATTTTGCAATTATATTTTAGGGGGATTAATTATGAGAACACTTAGTAACAAAGAAAATGCCAATTCAGCCAACGTATTTTTAAATATCTTTGGCTTAGCAATTGAAGAAAAAGAAGACATAATACCAGGTGAAAGACTAAAAGTTTTTACTGAAAACAATCAAGAAGTAGGTCACATCACTTTTTATGAAGATGAAATCGATATTAGAACGCAAACGGAGTTAGGTTTTCTCCATGCTTATTTTGAAAAACCAAAAGTTACTTCTTTCGAAGATGTTGAAATGGATCACGCCAAACATAGTACTTGGCAAAATAATATCCATTACAACATTCAAAGAGGAGATATAGTAATCAAAGGCGAATATTTAATGGAAATCTCTAAAGATAGTGAATTCGGTAATAGATATACTATTCATCCAACACTACAATATTACAAAAACAAAGAACTGCTTTTTGAATTAGCTTTATTAAGAAGAGGTAATGCCATAACTTTTAATAGTTACGACCAAGGCCAAGAAAGATTTGAATTAAAACCTTTCCCAAATGCAATAACTCCTCTTTGGCATGAGATAAAAAGAGGACAAGAAGGAGAGTTTGATCGTGAAACTTGGTGGATTTTAAATAGTCCCGCAACTTTAACTGCCGCCTATGCCCACGATAAAGAAAAGAATGGAAAATATATAGATCTTTCATCTAGTTTTGATTTCAAACCTAAAACAAGTAAAAATCCTAAAGAAGACTTTATTCAACAAGGTAAACTAATGCAAACACTAGATCCTAATCTCTATAAAAAATTAAGAGACATACGTTATAAATTAGCAAGTAACACTATCTCTTTACTTGATTCTTTCATAATAGATACACTTTATTCTTATAGTAATGAAGAACTAGAAGCCTTACTAGGATTTGTCCCTCAAAATGCTAGTCATTATTCTTCAAAAGAAAAGTCCAATGTTAAAGTCTACAAGTAAGAGGATTTTCAAAAAAGGAATTGCAAAATAACTACTATATGCTATAATATTAGTAGTTTGCCGACTTAGCTCAGCAGGTAGAGCAACGCACTCGTAACGCGTAGGTCGTAGGTTCGATTCCCACAGTCGGCACCAGATGATACTAAACTCGGATTTTTATAGTTCGAGTTTTAAAATGCTTAAATTTATGTTACGATATTTTATAGAAGAATTGATATAATTGTCAATTTAGAAAGCACACTTACCTATTGACAATATCAATATAGAAAAAGGAGACAAACTATGGAACAAATATATAACAAATTAGTAAGAGATAAAATACCCGAAATAATTAAAGCAAATGGAGAGGAACCAATTACTAGAGTTCTAACTGATGAAGAATACAAAGTTGAATTAGAGAAAAAATTAAATGAGGAATATCAAGAAGTTTTAAGTGCAACTGGCAAAGATAGAATTGAAGAATTAGCCGATATGTTAGAGATAATGAAATATTTAGCCAAATTAGAAAATGGAACATTAGAAGAAGTTATTGCTATCGCACAGGATAAAGGAACAAAACGGGGAACTTTCGAAAATAAAATATTTTTAGAAAAAGTATTGAAAAAATAATAAATTATTAAATTTTAACAAATTATAATAGCTAATGAATTACATTTACCAGTAATTATTCATTCTAATAATAGTAATAAACAAATAATAGACATTTTTAAAAGATATGTAAAACCAAAGTATGGATGTGTATTTCATTGCTTTCAATCAGATTTAGATGATCTAAAATATTTAGTGAGCAATGATTATCATATATCATTTGCTAGTAGAATACATCGCCAGAACCTTTAAGAGGAGAAACGAATGAAACAGCAAATATAAATATATAATCAATAAACTTGCTGAAGTGAGGCAAAAAAGTTATAAAGGAGTCGAAGAAATTACTAATACAAATGCTAAAAATTTATTTAAAAAAATGAATTAAAAATTAGGTCGAGAAAAAAATATTTAGTACAATTTATAAAGAAAAGAGGTATTTCTTTTATGAAAAATAACAATATCTATAAATTAGAACGTGCAACTAAGGATGATATAGAACTATTAATATCTTATAAATTAGCAAGTATTTTAGATTATGCTAAAAACTTGCCTAAAGAAGAAATTGAAAGAATAACTAATTATGTTAAAACTACTATTCCTACGCAAATTGGAGATTATGAGCTTGTTGTAATTGATAACAAAAAAGTTGGATGTATATTATTAGAAAAATATGAAGATGGTATTTTATTAAATGAGTTATATATAGATAAAAATTATAGAAGAAAAGGAATAGGTACAACTATATTAAATAATATATTAAACAATAATGCTAAAGTTTATTTATGGGTCTATAAAGAAAATACACCTGCTTTAAATTTACGCTGTGTACTAGATTGTAGGGGATAAAGGTATTCCCAAATTATCAATAATGTAGTATACTATTAATGGTTAAAGAT
>CANQDB010000046.1 GCA_947591175.1 uncultured Bacilli bacterium | reverse complement strand
TGATGATATTTTCCATCATCTCTATCTTTAGGAAGATTTTGGTGTTTTCGAACATTAGCTGTTAATTGACCAGGAACTGATAAAGTTAATATTTTATCCTTGTTCAAAGTGATATCAAGGTAACTGTTAAACATTTGAATTTGATGAACTAACTCTTTTGTAGCATATGCTGTATCTCGTAAATTTCGATTAAAGAAACGTTTATGATACTTATCAATATCTTCTTCATATAAGAAGTTTAATCTTTTTTGATCAGATATATTTTTTAGAGTTTTTATTCTTCTCTTATAATCTTCATAATTATTTTGTGTATTTAAATATTGGTATGGTGTTTTATTACCTTTATCACTATTACACTTAACACAAGATATTGTCTTATTATCGTAGGAATCATCACAGCTTTTACTAAATGGTAAAATATGTTCCACCTGAACCACTTCATGCATGACATCATCTAAACTAATTGGCTTGTTACAATACGGACATTGACCATTTATTTCTTTCCAAAGCGTTACTTTTTCAATATTTTTTTCTGTAGCAAAATCATCACTATATGAATTAGATATTTGTTCTCTTGCTTTAGTCCGTAACTTTTCATTCTTTGCTTGGTCTCTTTGTAATTCTAATCTCTTGTCTTTACCATTCATTTCTTTAGTTGATTCGATGGCAATAACTTTCGGAAGTTTTCCCTTCTCATCAATGATGGCATTGATAACTTTTATAGACTGACGCAAAGTCTTTTTAACTTGAGGAGAAGCAATAATATCATCGATAAATTTAGAATTCATATGGACTTTAGTAGATCCATCGTTATAATTTTTAGCAAAATATTCCCGAGTTTCTTTATCATAGTCTAACTTTTTGCGAACTTGCATAAAATTCATTTGATATTTCATCATGTCCTTAATTGCCCGTACCAAAACTTTCTCTGATAGAGAATGATAATTTAAAACATTATCTTTCTTTAATTTCGTCTGAATTTCTTTTAGTGTTTGTTTTGCTTCGTCCGAAAAAGAATAATTAATTTCTTCATCTGATTCAATCATTTTTAAGATTTCCACAATACCAGGGGCTACAGTTAAATAATAAATTACTCTGTTGTATGCTGGAATATCTATTAACCATTCGTCATCTAGCTTATGTTCTTTCCACGTTTTAGATATATAACGATAATAATTCATAGTAGAAAATTCTGGTTTTTGAGATTTATCTATACGATAGCCTTCGATATCTTTTATGGTTAAACCAAATAGAGATTTCAACATGCTGTTAACGTTTACTTTTTCGGAAGAAAGACAATATTGAAACATTAATTCTATACTTTCATTAGTAAACTTATATTTTTTTGCTTGGGCATCTAAAAATACAGTATCTTGATTAATTAAGTTTTCGACATGATTTACGGAAAGATTTATAAAGTCATTTAAGAAATTAAATTTTTCTGCATAAAAATTAACCTTAGGAGCTCTCTTTTCATGAATGTCTATTTCACAATTACCAATTAAATCTTCAAATAAGTATTTTTCATAATTTGGATTTTTCTCTTTTTGGGCTAGATAAGTAGCAACTTCTTCGGGTGTTTTAAATCTTCCATAAGGAGTGATAGAATTAGTTGATCCAGGTCCTTCCCAAAACTTTCTTTTTCTTTTGAATACTCTCAATAAATCCTCTTGAATATTTTTCAGTTCTGGATAATATTTTTCTTGAACATCTAATAGTTTGATAAGTTCTTTTTCTAAATCACTATTTTTTACAATTTGATTTAAGGCACGATATTTGCCAATTTTAATATATAAATCATAATAGTATTCACATGGTAATTTATCTTTCAAATCAACAAAATTAACTTCTTCATCACCAAAAGGAATATAACCACGATGCGTAGTTAGATAGCAAATGATATTTACAATATCCTGTTTTTCAATTTGCTCTTTAATTCCCTTGTATCTTTTTGTAATTAGTTTTTCATCAATTGTTTTTTGTCCTGGAAAACCTATCTTTTTGAATAGTTCCAATGTATCCTTTATACGCGTATCTTTTCTTTTTAATCGTCTTCTTACATTCCTTGTACTTCTTCTAGTTGATGCATCATTGCTGATAGGGAACAATCTTACTCCACATTTTTCAATAGTTTGGGTATTATTATTTACAATAGACCATCCAACATTGTTAATACCTAAATCTAGTCCTATAGTATAATCTTCATTCATAATTACTTAACTCCTTTGCTTTAGTTTATCATACAAAATGAAAAGTGAAGTTATTTTTTTATAATTTATCACTATGAGTCCATGTTTTTTTTCAAAAAGAAAACAGACTTCTTTTAGTCTGCTTTATACCTTATATGGGGCGAAATATGAGGATCGAACTCATGCATACCGGAGCCACAATCCGGCGTGTTAACCACTTCACCAATTTCGCCATTTCAAAAGTACATTCTTATTTTAGCAAAAAACAAGTAATTATGCAAGATAAATTAAGCAATAATAGAAAAAAGGAACCTATTTGATTCCTTCGTTTAAATACATATCATGTAATTCTTTGAAACGATCGAAGTGCACTACTTCCCTTTGACGTAACCAAAGAAGTGGTCCTATAACATCTGGGTCATCTGTTAAATCAATCAAATTTTCGTAAACGGCTCTTGCTTTTTGTTCCGCAGCCATGTCTTCTTGTAAATCAGCAATTGGGTCGCCAGTCGTCGCAAAATAAGTTACAGTGAAAGGTACACCATTGGCATCCGTTGGATATAGTGCCCTATTATGTTCAGCATAGTGTGGATCAAGTCCTGCCTTCTTGATATCTTCGATAGAAGCATCTTTCATAAGTTGGTAGATCATTGTAGAAATCATTTCAATGTGAGATAACTCCTCTGTGCCAATATCTGTTAAAAGAGCTTTACCACGATTATCTGGCATCGTGTAACGTTGGTTCAAATAACGAAGAGCTGCTGCTAATTCACCATTTGAACCACCATATTGTGTTACTAACAACTTAGCCATTCTTAAATCGGCTTTTTTGATATTGATTGGATACATCAATCTTTTCTTATATGCAAACATTAGTTAGCCTCCTTTTCCCAAGGCCAAACAGTACCTTCCCAAGCCCATGGATAAGCTTCTAGAGCATCACTCTTAGTGGTAAGTGGTCCATATTTTACCTCATAAGCATTCATCGCATCATTTTCCATTTTACGATATTGATTGAACAAAGCTAAGGCCTTACGATCTTCTGGATGAATATCTAAATAAAGATTTAACTCATGAGCTGCAAAACTAATTTGATCTAAATTTAGAAGAAGTTCTTCTCTTTCTGAATTAGGCGTCAACTTTGCAGGTTGATAATTTTTATATTGTTGATATAAATCTTTAAATAAATTACCTTTGATAAAGCCTTCATAAGGTCCAAAAAGATTTAAATTTTCATCATTTGGCATTAATGGTCCAATTCCAGGTAAGAGAACTGAATCCATCATGTCATTAAATGCAAAATTTTGATTCATAATTTCCTCCTTTTACACCTTATTCTATGTACTTGCCTAGAGTTGGTATGGACATATACCTAAAAGTGTAAAAAAAAGAACTAAGATTCTTGATAACCTTGTTCCTTTTCTTCTTCCATTAAATCTTTAAACATTGTATCGAACCTAACTAACTCGGAAGCAATTACTTTATCGTAGACATTTTTGGTATCTCTAATCGCTGAGCGAACATCGTAGATATTTACTTCTTCTCTGTTATTAAAAACAGCATAAGAGAAAGCTTGTTTTAAAAGAGTTAACGCTACATCGGGGTAACGAGATGATGTTCCAAAACGGCGTCTTGGTTCTGTTGTTAAATCGACGATGAAGCTCATGATTTGGCCTTGTTTAAAAGCAGAGTATTTAAGTTTTCTACCAGTTTGATGTTCGATTTTAGGAAGTGTTCCTTGTAATATTTCAATCGTCTGTTCACGTGTCGGCTCGGCAACTTCAATTTTTTGGAAACGTCTTGTAAAGGCTTTATCTCTTAAGATGTATCGTTCGTATTCTTCGGTTGTCGTGGCTCCTACTACCTTGATACTACCACGACCTAGGCCTTCCTTAAAGATGTTGGCAAAGTCTAAAGATGACTCGTCCGTGGCACCAATTAACATATGAATCTCATCGATAAAAAGAATAACTTTTTCCATTTGTTTTAGTTCATCGATTAAGTTTTGAATGCGTGATTCACCATTAGGCATTGTTCCTAATAAAGATGGTGTCTTAATATTGATAATCGAGTAGCCTTTTAAGGCATCTGGTACTTCGTTTTTTTGAATTAAGTAAGCAAGTCCTTCGACAATACTAGTTTTACCAATACCAGGTTTACCAATTAAAATGGCAGACTTTTCAGGAGTTAACAAAACGAGCATTAATTCTTTGATCTCTTCATCACGACCTATAGCAGGGTTGGTTATATACTCTTTTTCACAGTAGTTTTCACCATAACGTTCGATCATACTGTAAGTATTGTTACCAAAGGCATCTTGTCTAATATAAGATTTACTATCGTCTTCTTTAACTTCAGGAATAAGAACCTCGGTTTGTTCCGTAGTAGGATTGTTAGTTACTTCTTGAGGTGCATTATTACTTTGTCCTTGCATAAGAGAGTCGATATTTATAATTTCTTTATCGTTCATGAAATTTCACCTTCTTATCCTCTATTTTTTATTATACCATGAATTAAATTTTACTTGTATCTTTTTTAAGCTATTTGTTTGACCTTTTGGGCAAGAGGAATATCCGCAGGTACTAAGTCATAATCCGTCAAAGCATTTTTGGTAACCCAGCGATATTCAGAGTGAGCTTCTAAATGAATCGTTCCCGCTAAATATTCACAGCGATATAACTTTAAATTCACTACTCTATTAGGATACTTGTAAACACTATTGCCAATATATTCCTTGGCTTTTACTTGAAGACTCAATTCTTCTTGAACTTCACGTTCGACAGTTTCTTCTTCCGTTTCACCTGGTTCAGCTTTACCTCCTGGAAACTCCCATTTTCCAATTACTTTTTCATTGCCATCATTTCGCCTGGCAAGTAAAACTTTTCCTTCTTTTTCAATAAGTGCTGCAACTACTGTAACCATATTCATTCCCCCTAACTTCGTTTAACACTTGTTAATTATTAGACATCTCTTGGTGCCATGACCAATTTTTAATTTCTTCTAAATCGTCACCATATTCTTGAATGTATTCTTTATGTTCTATTAATTTATCTTTACACCACTGATTTAATTGACTACTTCGATTTCCTAATTGTGGTAAATATTTTAAGGCATCCATCACTAAATGGAAACGGTCTAATTCGTTTTGAACACGCATATCGAAAGGTGTGGTAATCGTTCCTTCTTCTTTGTAACCATGAACGTGCAAATTGTTATTATGACGTTTGTAAGTTAGTTGATGAATTAACGATGGATAGCCGTGGAAAGCAAAAATAATCGGTTTATCTTTAGTAAAAATCAAATCGTAATCGTCATCATTTAGTCCATGTGGATGTTCTAAGTTAGACTGCAAACGCATTAAATCGACGACGTTTACTACTCTAATTTTTATTTCACTGAAGTTTTTTCGTAAAATCGTGACGGCAGCTAAAGTCTCTAAAGTTGGTGTATCTCCACAGCAAGCCATGACAATATCAGGTTCAGCATTTTGATCATTACTGGCCCAATCCCAAATACCTATTCCTTCCGTGCAATGTTTGACCGCTTGTTCCATCGTTAACCACTGGGGTCTTGGATGCTTACTAGCCACAATTACGTTAATATAATTTTTACTCTTGATACAGTGGTCGAAACAAGATAATAAGCAATTTGCATCAGGCGGCAAGTACATTCTAACAATGTCCGCTTTCTTGGTAACTAAATGTGATAAGAAACCGGGATCTTGATGCGTATAACCATTGTGATCTTGTTGCCAGATGTGACTTGATAAAACGTAATTTAAAGAGGCAATTGGAGCACGCCAAGATAATTCTTTAGTAACTTTTAACCATTTAGCATGTTGACTTGTCATCGAGTCGATAATTCTTGAGAAAGCTTCGTATGTATGAAAGAAGCCGTGACGTCCAGTTAAAAGGTATCCTTCGAGCCAACCTTCACAAGCATGCTCCGATAAGTAAGAATCAAGTACACGTCCATCATTATTTAAGAATTCATCATTTGGATAAGTGATGCCATTAAATTGTCTAGAAGTTCCTTCAAACATGTAGTTTAGGCGATTTGATAAAGCTTCATCAGGACCAAAGACACGGAAATTTCGCATATCTTCGTTCAATTTGATAACATCTCTTACATATTTACCCAATTCTTGCATATCTTGAGCTATTGTACTTCCTGGATAATCTACTTTAACACCATAATCTTTAAAGTCCGGCGTACGTAATTCTTCTAGAAGTTTACCACCATTGGCATGAGGGTTCGAACCCATTCTTTTTTCACCAACAGGAGCAAGAGCTTTTAGTTCAGGTAATAAAGTCCCACTTTCATCGAATAACTCTTCAGGATGATAACTTCTTAACCATTCCTCAAGTATCTTTAAATTTTCCTCGGAATTTTCCGAAATAACAATCGGCACTTGATGAGCCCTAAAGGTATTTTCGATTTGCTTTCCTGCGACTATTTTAGGACCTGTCCAACCTTTCGGAGTCTTTAGAATAATCATCGGCCAAATAGGACGTTCAGTTTGATTATTATTACGAGCCTCAGTTTGGATCTTTTTAATTTGGGAAACGACGCAATCTAAAGTTTTAGCCATTGTTTGATGTAAAGTTTTAGGATCGGTACCCTCAACTACATAAGGGTTAAAGCCACATCCCTTAAAATAAGAAAGTAACTCTTCTTCAGGAATTCGAGCTAAAACTGTGGGATTTGCAATCTTATAGCCATTTAGATGTAGAATTGGAATAATAGCCCCATCGGTTTTGGGATTTAAAAATTTATTGTAGTGCCAACTAGTGGCAAGTGGTCCTGTTTCAGCTTCCCCATCCCCTACTACACAAGTGGCAATTAAATCAGGATTATCTAAAACAGCTCCAAAAGCGTGGGCTAAACTGTAGCCAAGTTCCCCACCTTCATGGATAGATCCTGGTGTTTCAGGAGCAACATGACTTGAAACTCCGCCTGGGAATGAAAACTGTTTAAAAAGCTTTTGCATTCCTTCCGCATCTTCCGTAATATTAGGATACACTTCACTATAGCTTCCTTCTAAGTATGTGTTAGCAATAAGAGCATTACCACCATGACCCGGTCCTGATATATAAATCATATTTAAATCGTATTTCTTTATAATTCTATTTAGGTGCACATAGATAAAGTTTTGCCCTGGTACAGTTCCCCAATGACCGACGATATTTCTTTTTATATCACTTCGTTTTAAAGGTTCTCTTAAAAGAGGATTATTTATTAAATAAAGTTGTCCAGCAGATAGATAGTTGGCTGCTCTAAAATACTTATCTATTTTTTCTAATTCTTCTTCAGTTAAAGCTTGTTCTTCCATTGTTATCTCTCCTCTACACTATTATATAATAGGTTTTCAGTAATCTCAATTAAATAAGTTCAAGTTGTTGTAAATTAAAAACAAAGAAAAAGAATGAAATGCGAAGTAGATCAAGTTTGAAACTTCAAATATCACTCTTCTTATTAAAATTAGTCTTTCTTTGGTTTCTTGACAAGATATATTACACTAAAGATGGCAGTGACTATACTAACAATTAATGAACTTTTCATAAGTGGTGTTTTAGCAAAAGTTAATTCATATTTTCCACTAGTTGTTAGTTTTGCCTCTAAAAACCCATATTGACTTTCTTGTAATTCGATTTCTTCTTGATTGTTAGATAATTTGTAGCCAAAATAATAAATTCTCGGTAACTCAATAACAACCGGTTCTTCAATAGTGGCCGTAAATGTTAAGTTTGGTACCTCATTGCTATTTATTTTTATAGTACCTTGGCCTTCGGTTACAATAATATCTTGACTGCGATTATTAAAATAATCCAGGTTTTCAAGAGTATTCCTAGGTAAATATTCATTTTGATTTCCTAAGCCTTTATCATAAGTAATCTCTTCTATTTTTACTTCTCTTGGACTGTAGTAGTGAATAACTCGATAAGAGGAAACAAGACAAAGAATAGATAAAACAACGATACCCAACGTAAAATATTTTTTGGTTTTTAATTTGGTTAGAGAAATACAGGATAAAATAATCATTCCTAAAGAGAAATTAATTGTGAGTCGGAACGGAAACTGAAGGGCTGCTAAACTATCCGGAACATAAGACCATGGAAATAGTTTGGACACGATGATCATAGAAACAATTACAAATACAATAATGAACTGAGTGCTTTTTTCTTTCCACATTTTATTTTTAAAAATATAATAAAGACTGATAATACTCAGTATAATAATGAAAGAATTACTATAGTATCGAATATTTGAAAAAGACATATTTTTAGTAAAATTGAATAACTCGTGAATGGATAAAGCACTGTTTTTTAGAGTTCCTTTACCAACCATATGGTATGGGATAAAGACACCATAGTCACCATTTAGTTTTAAATCTAGTAATGGAAGCCAGAAACTAGCAGTTAATAAAAGGATAAATACCGCGGCTTTGCATAATAGAATTATGTTCTTTTTGGTAAAAATTTTCTTGTAATATACTGTGAAAAAAGTAAGTAAAACTAGGAACGTAAAATAGATGCTCATTGCAATATGTGAGAAAATTGCCAAAGTGTAACCGCCAACAAAACAAAGATAAAAATATTTTTTATTACCTTCTATTAGGTATAGTAGTCCTAGTAAAATAATAGGTGCCGAAACAGTAAAGAACATTTCGGAAAAAGCATCACGGGTAAAAATTTGGGATAAATGATAAGGAGTTACCATGTAAGCAAAAGATGCAAATAAAGAAATCTTTTTATTGCCAAATAGTTTTTCTATTAGAAAGAAAGCTCCTAGCCCAGAGCAAAATAAAGTAATTAATTGAGTAAGACGCATTCCTAGTAAAACGTTATTACCGAAAATATGGGCTAGATATGCAGCCATTAAATGGGGAATTGGAGGATAAAAGAAACGGGTTCCATATCCAAAATTATTACCAATCAATGGCAGAGGTATTTGTACTAAAAATTGGGGAAAGTGGATGCTTTTAGCAATTGCTGTTATATTAATAATGTGAAAACTAGTATCGTGGCCATGGCAGTAAGGCAAGACAAAATATGGAAGCATAACTAGGATGCTGAATAAAAAAATAATAACTATTTCTTTTTTATATTTTCGCACTTCTCTCACCACTTATTTTAAATATATTTTATATTGTGTAATTTAAATTTGATTATATAGTTTCATATTTTATGTTCATTAATATTGTGATTGTTCTAGTCTTTCTTGAAATTTTTTCGATTCATCTTCAATTATTTTTTTAAATCCCAATAATTCACTAATTTTTGTAAACTCTGCTATTTCTTGGTCGTACGTTCCAGATATTTTAAAATAGTTATTATAACTTAATTCCCAATGAGTAAATTTTTCAATAGTGTTATCTGTAAAATAATTATTTTTAAGATCTCTTAAATCGTATTTTTCAATTTCTTTAATTATATTAGTATCTTTCATAATTTCCGTATGGCTTGACGTAGTATTATTACGATAATCTTCTAAACTTATATATGTATGCGATATAGTTTCGTTCCAATCTAACTTTTTAGTTTCAAAATTATATTCATACTTTAATTCAATACTTGTTTTTATTGGCATACCTATTTCAACATCACCTGAGTTCCAATAGTAATGTTCTAATTTTAATTGTTTTAATTTAAATGGAATTTTCTCTTTTTCAATTTTATTATCATCTATTTTACTTGTAGAATTATCAATTTCATTAGTCATATGCAAGACCTCCATTGTTATAAGTATATCACAAAAACAGCATTTTTTATCATGTATTGAATCATTTGTACATTTTATAGTAACTATAATAACGTGTGTTAAGTAATGCGTATCATCTATAACAAATATTTTAATTTTTTATATAAAACAAAAAGTGTCGACAAGTAATTCTCGTCGACACTTTTTGTTTAAGTTTGCATTATTTATTTTTAATAATATAATGTCTTGGCAAGTTTTTGATATAGCATTTGCATTAGAATATCCATTAGACTTGTTCGGAAACTAAAAACATGATACAATTTAATAGCCAAGT
>CANQDB010000045.1 GCA_947591175.1 uncultured Bacilli bacterium | reverse complement strand
GTGGCCGATCACCCTCTCAGGTCGGCTACGCATCGTTGCCTTGGTAGGCCATTACCCCACCAACTAGCTAATACGCCGCAGGCTCATCTTTAGGTAAAGCTTGGAAGCTTCTTTTACTATAAGACAACGTATCATCTTATATATCATCCGGTATTAGCAATCATTTCTAACTGTTATCCCAGTCCCAAAGGCAGATAACCTACGTGTTACTCACCCTTGCGCCACTAAGTGAAAATCCAAATCCGGCTTTGTGCAAGCACTCCACCGTCAATGGGTCACTTCGTTCGACTTGCATGTCTTAGGCATGCCGCCAGCGTTCATCCTGAGCCAGGATCAAACTCTCCAAAAAATTTATTTTAGATTTGGTTTGATTTAATTAAATCCTAGCTACTCAAAATTGACGTTTTGCTCAGTTTTCAAAGATCAACATTTTGCATTTTCCGAGTTGCGTTTCTAATATATCAAACTTAGCTTAGAAAGTCAACACTTTTTTTAACTTTTTTTACTGTTTGACATATGTGAACTTTCGCAAGTCCGTGGACTAATATATCACGTGTATCTTTCAAAAGTCAACACTTTTTTTTAACTTTTTTTCAAAAGTTTTTTTTACGCTATTTTTAGTCCATTTTTTCGGGTTGCTCCACTAATTTAACATTTCTTAAAATTAAAGTCAACACCCAATTTTGATTTTTTTCAAATTTTTGCAATTTTTGATGTTTTTTGATTCTCAATTCTTTATTTTGCGTAGTTTTTTTTGGTTATACTAGGATGCAATTATTATTAACTACTTTATTATTTTATTCAAAAGTTTCCAAAAAATTCCAACAAAAAACTACCTTTTATTTATTTTGATTTAAAATTGGTAGTTTAGTTATTTGATTATGAGTTTTTTAACTTCGGTCTATATTCCTTATATATATTACTATAGTATTCTACTTTACCTTTTTGAAAAGGTCCGTCTTTGGCTCTTGCCCATTCGATGAGCTTGGATAATTCGTATTTTAGAATTTGATCTAGTTCGTCTGAGTAGCCCATTAGATTTTTATGATAGTTATATTCGCCGCGATCTAGTATTTTAAATGAGCCGTCTGGAAATACTCGTAAATCCAAATCGTAGTCGATATACTTGATTGTTTTCTCATCGATTACGAAAGGGGACGCAATATTACAATAGTAACATGTACCAGTTCTTTTTAATTGTCCAATTACATTGAACCATCTTTTTTTATAGAAATACATTACTGCCGGTTCTTTTGTTCGCCAACTTCTTCCATCGGACTCAATTACCTTGGTGCGATTGTTTCCAAAAACAAGATAGTCGTCGGTAACATCTAGTAGGACTGCTTCATCCCAAGCTCTATGTATCTTACCATTATGTTTATAGCAGTGAATTACATATTTCTCTCCTATCTTTAATTCTTTCATTTTATTTCCTCTTCCCTAACGTTAATTATAACGTCTTTTATATTATTTGACAAACCTTTTTTGTTTCGTGAGAGAAGGCTTTACTTTTTATTCACAGAAATATGTGGATATTTAATTTAATAAAGATAGGGTTAAACATTTTATTAACAATAATTGTGGATAAAAAAAGAGCTTGCGAAATCACTTTGGCAAAACTCTTTTTAGTATATCTAATTAAGATCTAGGATTTCCGTTACATCATCTTCAAGAGAATAATAAATATGAATAGATTCTCCTATATTTAAGAACGGCAAGCGTTTAACCGAAACTTTAATCGAAACACGATATTTTTTGTCCTCACTATCTACAATATAATAGTAAGATGTGCCATCAATAGTCGCGTTTGTAATAGATTTTATAGTTATATCTTTTTCGAGGCGGTCTTTACCTGTTTGAATTGAACCACCCAGGTAATTTTGAGCAGCCTTTTCGATTCCCTCTGAGGAATCGGTTACAACTACTTTTTGGTAATCGGCTACATCGACAAAGGCATACATTTTAACTAGGCCAGCGTTATCTTTTAAAGAGATAAGATAGGTTGGCGTACCATTTAAATTGATTAATAATGGGAACGTTGCTTGATAAGACATTTGTTGAACCTGCCCCTCGGCACTTGCCATAGCGGAATATTCTTCGGCTCCAGGAACTGCATAGAAATTGGTTTCTTTTGTACGCATATTTGTCAAAATAAAGCCTAAATTCGATTCGTCCGCTACTTTAGAGGTCAAACCTGTATAGAGGTAGACGTCGTCATTCATGACTGTATAATTATAGCCTTCTGTTGTTTGCACAACATTCTTTTGACCGAAAATCGAATTAAAGAAGCCTTCACGATATTCGCCCCAGTTATTAACTTGATCGATAATTAAATCGGCATCGTACACGTGGTCTATCCAAGTTGGAACCTCTGAAACTTCATATTTTTCCATAGCTCCGGTTACTGGATCAACTGTGATAACTCCATGGATATCTTCTTTTAGACCAACGCCTTCGTATTTTACTAGTGGAACAACCCAGTAAGGTTTACCTTCGTTATCAATTTCAAATTGTGGGTCCTTAAAAATTTCAGTCGGATAACTAAAACGAACATGACGCATTAAATCTTCTTGGAAAAGAGCCGATGGCATATATTTCATACCTTGCTCTAATTTGATAAGCTGAGCTTCACCTGTAACCGAGTTTACGGTAATGTAGCCTTTTACACCCGTTTCTCGATTGGCAAAATATTTTATCCAATCCGCGTACTCCAAAGGCGTCACTCTTACAATTTGATCATTATAATTTATTTGCGTATAAAGATCTGAAACTGAAAATTGTGACACCAACTCAGGCATTTGACCCATAACGCGGTCGCCCAACTTTCGACTTGAATCTTTATCAAGTAAAGGCAAAGCATTGAAGTTTACTAAATCGATATCATCAGTAAAAGTTGTGGTTTCGTCGATAGTGATTCTTTTTGCATAACTCGAAGCTTGAAATATTGGTGATAAAGCGAGGTTAATAATACCAACGAGTAAAAATACTCCTATAGCAATATAGCCCATATATGTTGTTGAACGCGGAAAGTCATTTACCTTACCTCTTTTGTTTATTGCTAGAACGAATGAGGTGACTGAATAGATTGCAATGAGCATAAATAGATATACCCAAAAATCAAAACTTGAAATATTAAGTGGTGGTAACATGAAGTAAAAAATTACAAAGCCCAAGAGTCCTGTAGTTATGAGACTCATTATTATATTTTTCTTTTTAGACATAGGTCCTCCTTTTTGTTATCTTTATTGTATCATATATTCTAATTATATTCTCTTAAAAGATTCGACTAGGATAAATATGCTTTTTATACCAAAAAAACTGCCATGACGACAGTTTCGTTTTTTAATCTATTTCGATAACTTTTTTAGTTTCTACTTCCGTCTTTTTAGGAACGGTAATTTTTAGTGTTCCTTCTTTAAATTCAGCTTTAACTTTGTCAGCCTCGACGTCGCCTAGATAAAATTCTCTTTGATATTTACCATAGGTTCTTTCACGACGAATATATCTCTTTTCTTCGTCACTATCGTTTTTTTCTTCTTTCTTTTCAGCTGTAATCGTTAAGTAACCTTTATCACATTCGATATTGATGTCTTGTTTGTTAAATCCAGGTACATCCATTTCGATATGATAGTTACCTCCTTTTTCATAGATATCGCATTTCATATTGCTCTCTTCTGGAACACTTAAAAAGTTATCAAACAAATCATCTAGATAATACTTTCTTGGAACTAAATTCATATTTTTTCCTTCCTTTCATTTATAGTTATACTACACGTTTTAGCAATTGTCAATAGAGAGTGCTAATTTTTTTATTATTTCTTTATTATAGTATCCGAACTATATTTTTTTATACATCGAATATTCTAAATTAAAGAAGTTCATATTAAAAATGGAGGTGCTTTATGCAAAAGAAAACACGCATGGGTGGAATAACTTTACCGAAAATGGTGGGAGTTTTTTTAATCGGTAGTTTTGTGGGTTGTATATATGAGACAATTTTGCAATTTTGTCAAACTGGCGACTGGGTATTATTTAAAGGATTACTTTATGGACCTTTCAATCAAGTTTATGGATTTGGGGCTCTATTCTTTATGTTAACGTTATCTTTTTTACAGTCACCTCTTGCTATTTTCCTTTTAGGAGCCATTGTCGGAGGTGTTTTTGAATTTATTGCTTCATATTTACAAGAAATTATTTTTCATGTGGTCTCGTGGAATTACTCAACGCACTTTTTAAACTTTCAAGGAAGAACTAGTGTTCCTGTTATGATTGGTTGGGGTCTTATTGCAGTCGTCTTTATCAAGTGGATATTACCATTTTTGGAACGGTATATCGAAAAGATTCCACATTCATGGAGTAATTTGGTAACTTGGCTTATACTTTTATTCTTTTTATGTGATTTTGGAATTACCTTTTTAGCCTTCAATCGTGATAAAGAAAGGTACGATGGAGTTTCTCCGCAACAAGGAATCGATTATTTCCTCGACAAGTATTACCCTTCATCTTATTTAGAAGAAAGGTTCCCTTATAAAAAAAAATCTTAAAAGAAAAGCCCTTCCCAGTTTTTGGGAAAGACTTTTCTATTCAGTTCTTAAGGCTTCGACTGGATCTTTTTTAGAAGCCATGCGCGCAGGGATACTTCCGGCTAAAACAGTCAGGATAACACTTATGACAATCAAGAGAATAGCATGAAGTGGATTTAGTCTAGCAACATTTGGTAAATCTGTTAAGCCTTCAATAATATTATTGGCAGGGAATGTAAGGAGCCAAGCGATAAAGATACCAAGGACACCTGATGCAATACCGATAATAAAGGTTTCAGCATTGAAGACTCGTTTAATATCTTTCTTTCTAGCACCTAAGGCTCTTAAAACTCCGATTTCTTTGGTTCTTTCAAGGACAGAAATGTAAGTTATAATAGCAATCATGATGCACGATACAACGAGACTTATAGCCGAGAAAGCAATTAGAACAATAGTGATGGCATCCATAATATTTCCAGATAAGGTCGAAATCATTTCTGCCATATCAGTATAGAGTACTTGTTCTTCTTCAGGTTTACCTTCATTGTAAGCATCTAAGTAAGCGACTATCTTATCTTTAGAATCGAAATCCTTTGGATAAATATTGATAGCCATTGGCACACTATCAGCACCAAGATAAGTCATCATCATATCTTTAGTCATATCAGTACTTAACATGTTTTCACTTACATTACTAAATTTTTGTCCTGTTAAAACGTTGTAATCTAGGTCTTGTTGAGTTTTGACAATCGAAGAATTTTTGTTTTGTTCAACTACATAATCAATTAGAGCCTCAGTATAGGCAGCATACGAAGTATTGGTAATTACTTTTTTATCTTCTTTACCGCGGACAACTCCCACAAATTTCAAGGTTAGGGCTTCGTCACTATTGTAAAGACCTTCGTAATCCATGTTTGGCATATAGTGATTTTGACCTAAATATCTATAATATTGATCGTTTAGAACGAGTTTTAATTCTTTACCAACAATTTCATCGAAAGAGATACTGTCTTTTGTAGCATCGAAACCTAACATTTCGAGAAGTTCACTACTAACTCTATTTTTACTATCGACTACTAAGAGTAAATCTTCTTTTTGCGTTGGAAGTTTACCATATAGTAAATCGTAATTATCTTCGATAACACCAGGTTTAGTTTCATCTAATTTTTTAGGAAGAACACTAAAATTCATGAGACTAACTTCAATTGGTCGATAACCTTTAGTGGTATTTGCTATGATGTTTAGACCTGTTATACGAGTGTAACCAATTCCCGTTACTGTACTAGGATCGATTTTTTCGATATAGTCGATATACTCTTGACTGAGACTATTTGTATGAAACATTTCTTCAGCAAGCGGTTCTTGGGGATAAATCTCTTTTTTATCAGTGTATTCTTCTAAGTCGCCGCCTGAGACTTGTTGTTGAAGTTGCATCATCATCTCTTCGTCCAATTCCATAGATTGTTCCGTTATCATGATTGGCATTGAGGATAAGGTTTCACTTTCGAACTTATCAATTTGGATTTGGAACCCATTCGATAGTGAAAGAATTAAGGCAATACCGATAATACCGATAGATGATGCAAAAGCGGTAAGTAGAGTCCTTCCTTTTTTAGTTTTGATGTTATTGAAAGATAGTTTTAGGGCAGTGAAGAAACTCATGGCTGTCTTTTTGATTGAAAATTCTTCTTTGTTAGCATGTTCTTCATCGATTGGGTTTGAATCGCTCTTTAACTCTCCATCTTTTAATTCGACTACCCGCGTTGCATAGTCCCTAGCCAAAACTGGATTGTGGGTAACCATGATAACCAATTTATCTTTGGCTATTTCTTTAATTAGTTCCATGATTTGGACACTAGTTTCGGAGTCTAAGGCTCCAGTTGGTTCATCGGCTAAGATAATATCAGGATTATTTACTAAGGCTCTTGCGATGGCCACCCGTTGCATTTGACCACCAGATAACTGATTTGGTCTTTTATAGGCATGATCTTTTAGGCCTACCTTTTCAAGGGCCGCTAAGGCACGTTCTTTTCGTTCACGGGAACTTACACCACTTAAAGTCATACTTAATTCGATATTATCTAAGACATTGATATGGTTTATTAGATTGTAACTTTGGAAGATAAAGCCTATACAGTTGTTTCTATAAGCATCCCAATCTTGGTCTTTGAATTGCTTCGTAGATTTATTATTGATAATTAAATCACCAGTATCGTATCTATCTAGACCACCGATAATATTTAATAAGGTTGTCTTTCCACTTCCAGAAGCACCTAAAATAGCGACAAATTCATTTTTGCGAAACTCTAAATTTATTCCTTTAAGGGCGTGTTGCGTAAATTCACCAGTCGTGTAACTTTTTTTAATATTTTTTAAGGATAACATTGTATCATCTCTTTCTAACAATATGTATTTTATGCTTTTTCATAGGTATTATAACATAGAAAAGGGCTAAGCCCCATTACTATTGTATATTTACATTTTTCCCATAGTTTAGTTTACCATACGAATAAACTGTTCTAAAGTAATGCTATCGTATATTGGATAACGAGGTATAGCATATTTGTTACTTTGCCTTGTCGATTTATAGCCGCCTCCTGCAAAGCCTAAGGCAAAACCACTTTCTTGAGTAGCGCTAATCACTGTGTTATTGTAAGCGTAGAATGGGTAACAAAAGGCTTTTTTCGTACCAAGTATCTCAATCGATTTATTTAAATCCGTTACTAGTTCATCCTTACTTAAACAAAGGGCTTTCGCTTTACTTGTACCATCGCATGTAGCCGAGACGTGAATATCATAACCATGTGACTCGACATCCAAGTTTTCGGACTGGTAGTTGGCCAAATCCCACCAAGCGGTAATCAAAAATAAGGTGGCTTTTAGATCGTATTTTTCAAGGGCCGGTATCAAGATATTACCATTTATGGCCGATGTTCCCATGGCACCATCATCTACAGTAATTAGAACGCTTTTTTGAGGTAGATTAGTTTCATCATACATCCAAGCCCGATATTCTTCCATCGTTAAAGTGGTAAAGCCATTGTCTTTCAAATATTGCAAGTGCTGCTCGAATTTGCGGTTATCTAAGCAGATGGTTTCACGACAAAAGTTACCTTCTTCGCCATTATAGAAAAAGTGGTAGTTGAGAACCGGCACTTGGGTTGCTAGAATACTTTCTTCAGCAATCGGTTCAACAGTTCCATCAAGGATAGATTTTAATTCTTCTTTAGTAGTGTTAGCACTCATTTTATAGGTGAAGGCATTAGTTCCATCTTTGGGCATTCTCTCGTTTTTATGAACCCAGTTTATTTTACCTGTTTCACTTATCGTGACTCCTTGAGCATTAGCCTCTTCTAAAATGCTTTTTCTTTCTTTATCGAGAGTGTTAAAGAGGAGAAGTACTTTCTTGTTATTGAAACGGATAACACCTTGTTGCCAACGAAGTAAATCAGACCATGAAATAGAAGTATAACCTAATTCTTGAAGTTCAGTAAGTTGTCTTTTTAAATTTTCAGCGTCGATAAGGTCATAATGCAAAACTGGAATATTAGTTAATTCCTCTTCTTCCGTATTGATTACTTCTTGAGTTTCCTGAACGGATTCTTTACTTATTTTAAACATTTGGTTTTGGAAAAGGATAGTATAATTTTCGTCTCCTTTTTCCATTATTTTGAGACTTGCTCCCTCTGGTAGAATTATTTTCTCTTGATCATCTTGCAATAAAATAGCATTAGCCTTAGTGATTATATTTTCGTTAAAGACAAGGTAAGGTGATTTAGGACTTTCTTGAGTGTCACACCCTTGAACATTTTTATAGTACAAATAATATGGTGTTTCTTCAATAGCAAAATAGGTATCGTTTGTAGATTCGATGTTTTGACTTTTTAAGTGAAGAACCATATCTTTAGAAATTTTACAAACTTCCTGGTATTTATCATTTTCCTTAGTATAGAGATTGGCATCTTCTAAAAGGACTACCGTCTCACTATAATGTGATTTGATATCGGCAATTTGTTTTTTCTTATCTTCTTCATTTTGCCACCAAAACAATACCCCAATTACGATTAAAATTAGCACTAATGTAACAGCTAAAAAAATCCCCAATTTTTTCTTTTTATTCATTTTTCTCACCTACTATTTCCCATCGCCTTTATTATAACAAAAAAGGCCTAGTCAACACTAGAACTTTTTTAACAACTTTATAAGAATTTTTTAAGAGACTCTAAGTTATCTTGTTGGAAAGCATAAAAATCTTTGGCAAATTTTAAAATATCTTTATCTAAATTCTCTTTGTAATTGGTAATTCTTTTATCGATATCGAGGCTTCCCATCGATATTCCTTTGATTAGCATATCAGCCATCGAAGCATCACTATTATCTTTTTTGACCTCTTCTTTAACCCCCATACTTGAAGCCATTTTCGCCATGGTGCCAGTAGGTTTTAATTCAACTCCTGCTTCTTTTAACTTTTCTTTGGCTTGATTGAGATAGCGTTCATACCCTTTTAATATGTTTTCGACAGTTTGAGTAATTTTGTTGTCTTTACCTTTTAAATCTTTGATCATCTCGGTAATACTAAAACTAGCCATTTCAGCATCACGATAGATATACTCCAACATCTCATGATTTTGTTCCATAATATTTCATCCTTTCTTTTCTATTATGGAAACTTTTTAGAAAATTAATACTTAAATGATGGATTATTTTTCCATTTCTTTGGTGAGCCATGTTTTTATGAGAGCTAGGATATAGTTCTTTTCTTCCATAGTTAACTCTCGATGCATTGGTATTTTATGCCATTTATAAAGACAAGAGCGACAGCAACAAGCCGTGGCATGTTGAGCAATAAAGACAGGATGTCCCCTCATCGGAGTCTGTTTGCCATCATTAGGTATTACTGCTGGTGCTAACCTTTTGGTAATAAAATCATCGGCATGAGACATGATTATTGGCATTCCTTTTTCCTTTAGATAATTTTTATCCTTTTCTTTAAGATGAAAACTGCTACGGAATTTAGAATGAGCTAAGTGGTCTAAAACTATGTTTATACTTTGTTCATTGTTCATTTTTTCTCACCCAAATAAAATTATAGCAAAAAAACTAGGTATCCCCTAGCCTTCTTTATTTTCTTTTCACTTTTTGGTTGTGGTCTTTTAAATAGGCATCATAATTAACTATGTATACCCCTATCGTTGAGTCAACGGCTTTTTTATTAGGTCTTTTTCTTCTTTTTAGTTCTCTTTTACTAGGTCCCATGGCAAGGCCATATTTATCTCGTAAAAATACTAAATCTTTTGAATATCTTGTGGAATCTTTGACAAAGGCTAAACTTAATAAAAAGACACTTGGTAACTCTGTATATAAAAGACCTTTACCTTTTACAATTATTTTTTCCATACTTTCTCCTCTTTCAAAATGTGGTCTAATTTTACCATAAAGTAAGGACAATGTCAATGATCTACTAGGGAATTGAGTTGCTTTGATGTACTTTATTTTATGTATTTAAAAGAGCGAAAAAGTTGCTTGCATTAGTTCTATGGTCATGCTATAATGAATTTGTTCCAAAAAACAGGGGATTAGTTAAATGGTATAATAGGAGTCTCCAAAACTTTTGTTGGGAGTTCGATTCTCTCATCCCCTGCCAAATGTAGATACCTCCAAAAAAATTGGAGCAAACATATATAAAAGCACGGAAAATAACGAGTTTATCCGTGTTTTAATTTTGCTTAA
>CANQDB010000044.1 GCA_947591175.1 uncultured Bacilli bacterium | reverse complement strand
ATCTAAGAAAACAATATCTCCAAGTCTTGTAAAAACATAGGCCGCGGTTTGTATTGGATGCGTTAGTTTTAATTGTTGAAGATTGGGGTCATCCTTATAATGATCCTTTAAAAATCCTAAAAGAGTCACAATATGTTGTTCCTCTTTTTCAGTCGTAAGAAAGGTACACTTTCCTTCCAAATCGAGGCCATCCATTTTATTTTTACCATGAACAATAATAATCTTTAACATGTTCCCACACTTTGCTTTACTAAGATTTTGTTATAGTTATCTATATCTTGATAAATATCTTTTGAAAACTTAACACCCTGTTCACAAAAAGCTTTGTACATATCTTTTAAAGTTGCACTTCCATATTCATAATCCCAAATAGGTTTTCCTTCTCTCATACTTTGATTACTATTATAGATTGCATATCTATCACAATCGATGGCTGTCATTATAACTTTTTTAGCACCATTTAGGGGTGTTTCTAAAATGACGTCTTGATGGCCCTCAAAATCACCTAGATAATCGATAATACAAGAAGTTCCAAAATCACGAGCAATCTCCTCTTGATGAGTAATTAAATAGGTATCTAATTCTTCTTTGGTAGTAAAAAAGATCGAGTGATAGAAACCACTATAGCCGTAGAGTCTTTTTTGAGGTTCAATTTTTAAATTAAGTTCTTCCATTACTTTTCATTTCCTTCGTTTTATAAATTCTAAATTAAGTATAGCGATATTCAGTTAAAAAGTAAAGTTTTCCACCCAAAAACGAGGTACAGTTTTTAGACCTCGTTTTACTTTTTACAGAAGATTCTTTGTGCGCAGTGAATCTCTATTTTTCATATGGTTTAACTTTGTAATAGAACGTTTATAGACCTCTTGTTCAATCTCACTCATCTTATCTTTTTTCGTTTGAAACATCGATAATAATAAGGAAGCCACTTCGTTAATTTGATGAAGAGGAATACCTTCTGTTTCTTTTTCTAGTTGTTGGTAATATGTTTCGTACTCAGAGTTTCCCGACTCAATCATCAATTCAAATTGGGCTAGACGCATAACTTTTTGCTGTAATAAGAAGGACCATAAAGTGTCTTTCTGCAATACCATCACCTCTTTGTTGTCTCTAGTTTAGACTATAAGACTTTCGAAGTTTGTCGAAAAAAGAAAAATAGTTAAAAAAACTATTTTACAGGAATATAAGTCTTACCAAGGGCTTCGACATAAGTTTTAATCTTTTGTTCACTTAAGGTTTTCCAGTTTCCTTTAGTGTAGTACCAATCGAAATCTAAACTGTTACTCAAGTAGCATCCTTCGTAAAGGGTATTTTTGGTGTGATACAAGTCATAAGGAATACGAACAACAGCATAGTAATCGGTGAAGTTATAGATTTCTTTATTTTCTCGTGAGAAAATATCTCCTTCATCATTACGAGCATAAAGTCTCGTATGATTATCTCTTACTTTATAAGATTTTTCCCAAAGAGAAGCGACAGTTTCTTCATTTTTGATGTCTTCGTAAGCATTAGGAACGATTATCTCCCAGCCAGAATAACTTTTGGCTAAACTACTATTATGGTGATTACTATAGGAAATTCGCGATACGACACCATAGTAACCCATAGCATACCCTCTTTGACGTACTTTCGTCCAACTGTCTTCGCCCATTAGGATACCATAGGTATGGTCTTCTCTAATCATTTTAACTTTGAGACCGTGTTCTTCATAACGTTTCTTTTCGTAAAGAGACTGTTCTAAATTCAAACGTTCTTCATCGATACTTTTATTATAAGAACCGATATCGTCTCCGCCATGACCTGGATCAATTAAGATATCGTACTCGTAAGCAAAGTCTTCGATAGTTACTTTAAGTCTATTATTAGTATAATCCATCGTCACTAGCTTGTCCCCTAAATGGGCTCTATTGATACGTTCCATCGTCGTTCTAGTATCCGTTAATTTCTCTTCTTTGGAAGACGCAATTTTAAATTCATAACTACCAGTTGCAAGATCTTTTAAGTCGAGGGTTCCTTTAAAAGTATTTTTATTGATACTTAAAGTACTAGATTCACATTCGTTTAAAGGAATAGAACACACTTTTAAAGTGGCTTTAGAATCAAGATTAGGCATCGTGCCTGTAATATCAACACCATCGTCAGTCCAAGTGATGTTAGTAATATAATTAGTTGTTTTAGATAAGTCTTCTTCCCACTCTGGCATGACAACGGTAGGTGTAGTTTTTTCTTCTTTAGGAGCATTATTTTTAGGCATAGCAAAGTAAATGATTCCAATTACTAAAATTAAAAGGACCACGATTCGATACTGTTTGGGATTTCGTTTATGTTTCTTCTTTGCCATAAATTACTCCTATATTTTGCTAAGAATAGTATAACACGAAACTTAAATTTAATGCTTTTTATTTGTCAAAATAGATGTTGCAGGTGCTATCGATATTTTGGTCAGGAATAAAAGCATAATTGTCATTATCCCAATGTCCCGTATTTCCATTGGTACATTCATAATGGGTAAAAGTTAAGTTATCATATTTACTGACATTATAGCGTAAAGTGTAATTTTGACCGGATTTAACGTAAAAATTTATTCTTACATTTGAAAAGTCTTGCTTATCGCAGATTTCTAAGTAGTCTGTCTCATCACTTTTGCCACCACTATAAAACTCAAAATGATGATTAATTGGATTATATTTGTATTGAAGATCGAAGCCTCCATAATTAATATCTAAAATATCGTTACTTAACTTGTATTCGTACTCGTAAGGATTTAAACCACTAGGATAGTTATTATAGGCTTTACCTTCGTTATCAAAAGTATAGTAATTTGTTTTTTTGACACCTTTATCGAAATAACACCAGTTGTTATTTACTAGTTCATCAAGATGAGTAGAGTTACTCTCTTCATATAAAAAGCAGTAATAATCATCTTCTTCTAATTCTTGGATGGCCTCTTTAATGTTCTTCATAATTGTATATTTGGATATAATACTATTTTTACTACAGCTAACAGTGCCCCCATAATTAGCTTTTATAGAACTTGTCTCAGTATTACAGTAAAAATTGTATAGTTTGTCATCGGTGTCACTTGGAACTTTATACGTTTTGTAAGCATCCGTCATATCTTTAGTTTTAGAAGTTAATTCGATAATTGTATCACTTTTGTGACAAGTTGCTTGTTGATTTTCAAAATTACCTGATTGAGTTGTATTTCCACATCCAGCAAATAATAGGATAAATAGTAGAATAAAGCATATTTTCTTCATAGTTAACCACTCTTTCTACTTTTACTATATCATAATTTGTTCTTACAATCATAGAAAAAGACGAGAAATACTCGTCCTAACTTTTAAAAGATTATAATGAAGGCCACGATTGCTAAGATAGCGATTAGAATTGGTTTAGCATAGTCTTCGTTAATCCAAGAAGAATTTTGCTCTTGGTCTTCTTGTTCATTAGTTTCTTCTTTAACTTCTTCTTTGGTTTCTTCTCGGTCTTTGTTTTCTTCAGTATTTTCTTCTGATGTTTCGCTAGAAGTTTCAGTGTTTGTTTCTACTTGTTGTTGATTAGAATTTGACTCTTCTGTTTCAGTAGGAACATTATTAAATCCAGCCGAACCTACTAGTGGATCTTGAGTTGGTGTTGGAACTGGGGTCGGTGTCGGTGTTGGTGTTGGCATAGGTGTTACACTAGGTTCTGGTTGACTATCATTATCATCATTATCATTAGAGTCACTAGGAGGTAAAGTCTCTTCAGGACTTGGTGTAGGTTCTGGAGTCGGTTCTATTACTATCTCTTTAGTCGTATCTTCAAATAAATTGATAAGGGCTGCCGAAGCATAACTTCCGACTGTCTCTTTACCGACTATTTTTACATATTGCGCAAGAACACTTTCAGCTAATGTTACTTCTTTTGTACTCGATGATGTATCCCAAGTTGTACTTTCTACTACTTCTTCCCAATTTTCGCCATCCATACTGACTAAGATTTGAGCATTTTTAATTTTACCATTCGAAGCATCTTGTCTTGGAACATATTGAATCTTCGATAAGTATACTGGTGTATCGACCTTAATAGTGATATATTTTTCAGTATCGCTTCCGTTCCATAACGTATGCCAAATCGTCTTAATGTTACCGTCGATTGCATATTTGGCGTCATTTCGTTGTGATTTTTCTTCACTTGAGTATCCCGCTAAGGAAAGACGATCGATCGAAATATATTTTTCTGTTTCAGTATTTGTATCTTCACTAAAAGCAAAGGTAGCACTATCGCTTTCTAGATAAGTTCCTGTTTTACCGATACGAACACTTACTTTAGTATCACCACTTAAATCAGGTTGAGCATCGATAAAACTAGTCCAAGAAGTGGTTCCTTCTTTTTGCCATTCCATTTTATCAGTAACCCCAATAACTTTATTTTCTAAGTCGTTAGCATAAAGATTAGTTGGCATTGTCGGTTTAATAATATCAATCGTATAAATAGGAGATGATCCAACTATTTGGATACTGATACCATTTTCCGTACTTATTTTTGCTAATTCTTCGGGTGTCAATTGTCTTTTCTTGTCGTTGGTATTAGTCCACTCGGTATTACAGGTAATATTATCTGGATCACTATTATTTAGTCCATCGAGACAATAACGATACTGCGTCGAAGAATCAGGATCTTGATATTGTTCAGCTAAAACGATCGTGTTTGCATTTTCTCCATCAAACGAGAAAGTAGCAAGTTCAAATTTCGAGTTACCTAAAAGGTAATTAGCCATCGTTCTAGTAGCACTAGATTGAATATAATCGGCATCAGTTATCTGGGTAGCCTTACGTAAAGTAGTATCTAATAAGGAATCGAACTTGATAATATATTCTTTTTGGGTAATATTCGTTTTAATAAGTTGGAATAAATCGTACATTGGAAGTGGGTAATTTGCAAGATTCTTGGCGATGTCAGAGGCTAAATCATAGTAGTCTTTACTTGTCTTAGTATGATCCCACTCGTAAGTTTTGATTAGACCTCGCCAAGCATCGATATTGATAGGTTCTATATCTAGAGCCTTACGATAAACTTCTTCTAGTTTCGTATAATCGTTAGCATATACTTCTTCTAAAAGTAAGATTTCTTCAGCTTCTTCGTACGAATCATAATCATTTAGAGCACTTTGGGCTAAAAGAACGTAACTTACTTGGTAATAACTATTCCATTTACTAGTTGTCGAACCCCAATCGTTAAGCATTCTTTCGCCTTTTTCAGATTTTGTCCAACCACTTACATCATTATAGATACCCCAAGTACCTTGGCCATCTTGGTTTTGATTATAAACTAAGTAAGCGGCGTGCCCCGGTTGTCCAATAACAGCCGATGGAACACCGAAGACTTGACGAAGGTTAGCACCTAGCTTCGAAATACCACCACAAACAGAGCCTTCTTCCATGACGATCCATAGTTTTGGTTGACCCTTACGGTATGTGACACCAAATGTTTCTAAATCGTACTTTTCGTTCCATTGGTTATAGTTATTATCATCGTAATATTGGTCTTCTAAATAATTGTAACCTTGGCCATAAGTAATATATTTATATGGATCTAGGTTGTAATCACTCGTTTTATTACCATTTTTATCGTAGATTGGGTACTTTCTAGCATGAGCATTTAACCATTTGATTTCTTCGTCATCGATTAAACTATTTACTACCCAACGCATCTCTTCAACTGATAAAGATGAGAAAATCTTGGTTTCTAGTAAATCTTGTTGATATAAATCTTTATATATTTGATAACGAGTCACGGCATCCGAACAAGGAGTACCTGAAATCCACAAGCAAACGTTTGTCGAATGCGTTAGTGAAAGAGCAAAGAACATCGTCCGATAGACTTGATAGTTTGCACTTCCCGTACTTATATCATCTTTATATTTTTGATATAGTTCGACGATTACTTTTAAAGATTCAATATAGTTTCCTACTGGTTTACCACCGGTAATATACATTCTTAAGCAATCGACATCATTAAATAACCACCTTAAAACTTCTTCGTTTTCGTCACTATAACGAGCAAAGGCTTGTAACAAATCGTAACCTACTCTATTAACAAGAGTTCTTTGAAGTAATAAAAGTTCGTTATCGGCAAGAACAGAATCTATTGTTTTACTCTTTAAAGTCTCATCATAATAACTTACAGGATGGATAAAATCCACTTCTTTAGTGTCTTCGACATAATCTTTAAGGGCTAACTTAGCGTTAGCGTATACAGCGTGGTCAGAGGTCTCTGAACCACTTCTAGTAGCTTCTAATTTTAAATAATTGACACCATTTATAGGAACTTCAACCTTTATAGCATTATCGTTTCCTTTGATGTTTTTATCCATTTGATATTTTTGATCCCAAGTTGTTCCATCCATAGATGTATAAATATTAAAACGAACTCCGTCTCCGGCATCTCTACGGGATGCATCAACGCCGACATAAGCCGTAAAGATATCATAAGTATTGTACTCTCTAATATCGTAGATAACAGTCGAATTGGCATGTGCAAAGATACCTTTCATAAAGTAAGTTCGCTTTCCATCGATATTAAGTGAAATCAATTCACCATCTGAGTTTTTATCGAGATAAATCGTTCGCCAGGCAACTGTAGATTGCTCCTTATCGTAAGGAATATCCGACAAGTACTTAAAATCCTTAGTATTGTAAGCTAGATATGGATTAGCAAGTACTTCTTGGGAATCCTCATTTGTTCCTTGATTAATAAAAGTAAAAGCAAAAACACCACACATTATAAAAACAAAGCTAATAAGTAGACCTTCAAAAAGCCATTTTTTCTTAGTTTTTCTTTTCATAACCATTCCCCCATATTTGCACATATTATACCATAAAGTGGCCTATAAGTCAATGTAAACCATACCTGATATAGTATATTTGAAAAGGGCATTCTTTTTCAATATGTATTTCTCAAAAAAACTATTTTTATTTATCACTTTACTAAATAAATGGGTCAAAAAAAGAGTAGTTTTTCTACTCGTATAGACTTATCATTTTTGACAATCTTTATTATTCATCTTTGATGTCATTTATTTCATTTAGCTTTTCATAAGCCTCACTTGCTGCTTCAGCTATTGAACCTACTGCCTCTATTGTTTTACTAACATCACTTATGACCTTTGTGCTTTTATCTTTGAACCTTTTTAAAAAACTACCGCCTAATATCACATTACTTATTTCAGTTACTAATTTTTTAGCTTCAGCAGCACTTTCACAAGTAAAGTAAATTTCATTGTCTTTAGTATAAACTGTTATTTTATTATTATCTTGTTCAATTTTAACTTTGTTTTTAATCACTTTTATATCAGTAATCAAAATATCCTTTATAACTTTGTATTTTTTTTGAAATAAACCTTTCTTCTTTTGAAAAAACAAATGGTGTTCTGTTAAACTTAACAGAGTATCATATTTGGTATTTTTTAAAGATACCATGCATTCATACATTATTTTATCTGTTTTAACTTCTTCTTCATTCATAATATTACCTCCACAATATGAAATGTTTTTTTCGCGATATTAAAACCTCTTTTTATTTAATACTATAACACATTTCATATCAAATTTACTATATTACAATTCTTATTTGTTTAAGTGACCTAATTTTAAATAGTTCATATAATACATTGTAACTAAAAAGGAGGAATTAGTTTGAAAAAAGTATTATATAGTTTACTTGGACTTTTTCTAGTTATCGTACTTGTTTCTTTATTTTTCTTAGATTTGAATAAAGATAAAAAGAATGATTTAGAGAAAGTCCGTCTAGCCGAAGTGGCTCATACTATCTTCTATGCTCCACAATACGTAGCCTTGCATCAGGGGTATTTCGAAGAAGAAGGCTTAGATATCGAGTTAACGTTAGCATCAGGTGCCGATAAAGTAACGGCTGCGGTGTTATCAGGAGACGTCGATATTGGATTCTGTGGAAGTGAAGCGACAATCTACGTCTACAATGGTGGTGAAAAGGACTACTTAAAGACGTTTGCTCAACTTACTAAACGAGATGGCACATTCTTGGTATCACGTGAAGAAATCGACAACTTTACATTAGAGGATTTGAAAGGTAAAACCGTAATCGGTGGAAGACAAGGCGGTATGCCGGAAATGACTTTCGAATGGGCGCTTAGACAAAATGGAATCGATCCAAAAAATGATTTAAATATCGATACATCGGTTGCTTTTGCCGCTATGAGTGGTGCCTTTATTGGAGGTCAAGGAGACTTCGTAACGTTGTTTGATGATAGTGCAAGAGAATGAAGTCACTAGGTGAAAAAAATATTAATCTAATCATAGACAATAATAACAATTCACTTGGTAATAGACTTTATATCTTTTAGTTCCTTGTGTATCATATCCCCGTTTAAATTCATAACTACTTCTTAAAATTGGTTGTAGTTTTTTATTTTCATTATCTTTGTAAGGTAAAAATATATTTAACTCCATATTATATTTATCATTACTTATTTTAGATACGACAATATGATCAAGTAGAAAACTAATAATTTTAGTTATTGTAGATTTAGAATTGATTTTTGATTTTAAGATATCTTCTAATTCTTTTGTTTTATCAGTTGTAATCTTTAAGTTATCTTTATCAATTTTCAATTTATTTAATTCTTTAGTAAGATTATTTATCTTATCATTAAATTGATTGTTCCTTTCATAAAATTCTTCATTAGATAGATCACCCTGGATACTTAACTCTAATATCTTATCTTTCTTAGTATATAGATTATTGATTTCTTTCTCTCTAGATGATATTTCTTCATCAATACCAGTATCTATTTCTAAATGTCTATAATAATTCATTAGAGTATTTATAATGTCTTTAGGATCAATTTGTAGTTTGGATATTAAATCTTTAAAAATAGCATCTAATTCTGATTCTCTTATATTAGGTGAATCACAAGTATTTTTACCATTTTTTAAATATTCGGAACAAACCCAAGTAATATCTTTTTTGTTTTTTCTAAACTCTCTTCTATGAAAAACTGTATTATGCTGTCCGCAATAAATCTTAGCACTATAAAGATATCTGTTTTTATAAATACTTTTATCTTCTTTCCTTTCACTAAATGCTTTCTTTCTTGATGCTAGTCTAGTATTTGCTCTTTCCCATAAATCTTCATCTACTATTGATGATATTCTTGTTTTATCTTCATATATAACCCAATCGTCTTTTTCAAAGTATTTAATTCTTTTAGTCATATAATCCACTATTTCAGATTTTCTAGCACAATAGTATCCTTTATATTTGGGATTTTCTATCATCCTTGAAATTGTAGATATACACCATTTCTTATTTTGGCAAGTTTTTAATCCTTCGCCATTTAATGTCTTAGCAATCTTTGATAAAGATAATTCTTCAACAGCATAAAGTTCATAAATTCTTTTAACTACTTTAGCTTCATCTTCGATTAATTTAAGTACTCCTGTATCCTTATCTTTTTTATAACCATAAAGTAAATCATTACCAAGTATTTCTCCTCGTTCTATAGCACGATTCATACCAAATTTAACACGCTCTGATAATCTTCTTATTTCATCTTGTGCCATAGAAGCCATTATGGTAAGTCTTAGTTCTGAATCAGGTAAGGCAGTATTAATATTATCATTTACAAATAAAACAGCCACTCCATAAGACAAAAGTTCTCTTGTATATTTGATACTATCAAGAGTATTTCTTGAAAATCTAGAAATTTCTTTGGTAACAATTAAATCAAATTTACCACCTCTAGCATCTTCAATCATATTCATAAAGTTATCTCTTTTAATGTCACTTGTACCGGTTATTCCATCATCTACATAGCCTTTAACATAAGTCCAATTTGGATTTTCTTTTATATATTGTTCAAAGTGTTCTACTTGATTTTGAAGAGATTTCTTTTGTTCTAAATGATCTGTTGATACTCTTGAATAATCTGTTACTCGAAGGTTTATACTTGTAAGTGGCATTCCCATATTTAACTGTTTTCGTACAGTATATAAATCCAATTCTTCTCCTCCCATATTATCATGTATTAGTATTTGTACCACTTACATTACATATTTTTAATTTTTTTAAAATATTTTCTTCTGTATATTTAAACATCTTATAAGATATTCTATTTTCATCAAATAACTCTTTATTTAAGGAAAGAGCTACATTTAAAATTATTTCTTTATTCTTATATTTTACTTCTTTACTTCTCATAATATCATTAGAATCCATAACTCATCACCTTTATTTAAAACTATGAGAAAAGTCATAAAAAAATACTTTAAGAAAAAAGCTAAAATTAATATATTATCCTACATTTTGTAATTTAAAGCTCATTAAAATTAATTTTAACGACTTCAAAACTCCATCACAACCTTTATTTAG
>CANQDB010000043.1 GCA_947591175.1 uncultured Bacilli bacterium | reverse complement strand
TTTAATTGATCCATCTAATGTATCAGGTAAAAAATGAACATAAGCGATAGTGGGATTTTTACTGCGCACAAGTTTTAAAAAGTTTCTAGGTTCAACTGTATGAGCATGGATTATATCGTACTTTGTACCCTTGTTTAAATAGATTTCAAAGTCATCTTTTCCATCTTCTTTAAGTAAATTCATAAGTTCGAGATAAGCGCTTCCTACTCCTTGACCATCTACTTTATCAGCCATTGAAAGCATATTAATCTTAATTTTTTCTTTCACTATAGACACCTCTATTTCCGTAACTCTAAGTAATTTAATCATAACATTCTTACACCAAAACTTCAATGTTTAAGAAATAATATTTCTTTTCTAAACAATATAAATCTCCAAAATTTTTCAATTGCATCACTTGTTGCAAAATGATGCAATTGAAAATAGCTTGAAGCAAATAAAGTATTATATTTAATTACTTTTTACACTATCATTATTCCTTGTGTTGTCTTGAGAAGCATGTTAAAATAAAAGAGAATTTTAGAAGCAAGGAGGGATAATATGTTTCAAATAGTTTCGAAATATAAGCCTAATGGTGATCAACCAAAAGCCATCGATGACTTAGTCGAAGGAATCAAAACTGGTAAAAAACATCAAGTATTACTAGGTGCGACTGGGACAGGTAAAACCTTTACTATTGCCAACGTTATCCAAAGAGTAAACAAACCGACTCTTGTCCTTGCTCATAATAAAACACTTGCTGGACAATTATATGGTGAGTTGAAGGAGTTGTTTCCTAATAATCACGTTTGTTATTTTGTATCATACTACGATTATTATCAACCTGAAGCCTACGTTCCCTCGACTGATACTTATATCGAAAAAGATTCCTCCATTAACGATGAAATCGATGAACTTCGTCATATGGCAACATCCGCTCTTTTAACGTACGACGATGTTATTGTCGTAGCCAGTGTCTCTTGTATTTATGGTATTGGAGAAGTCGAAGAATACCGCAGTAAAATGTTAACCTTAACTGTCGGAGATACTATCGATCGTAACCAAGTTTTGATGAAATTAGTCGATATGCTTTACGAACGTAATGATTATGATTTCAAAAGAGGAAGTTTCCGTGTCCGAGGAGACGTTTTAGAAGTTATTCCAACGAATGAAAGTAGCAAAGGTTTACGAATTGAATTCTTTGGTGATGAAGTAGACCGCATTAGTGAAGTTGATACTTTGACAGGAGTTATCTTAAATAATAAAAAGACTGTTAGTATTTTCCCAGCCAGTCACTTTGTCACAAGTGACGAAAAATTAAAACAGGCTCTTGTAACTATTCGCGAAGAGTTAAATGACCGTCTTGCATATTTTAAAGAAAATAACAAATTATTAGAAGCTGAGCGTTTGGAGCAACGTACTAATTATGACTTAGAAATGCTTGAAGAAACAGGTTTCTGTCATGGTATTGAAAACTATTCTAGACATATGGCAGGTCGTAAAGAAGGGGAGACTCCGACTACTTTAATCGATTTCTTTCCAAAAGACTTCCTTATGGTAATTGACGAATCACATGTTACTGTTCCTCAAGTTAGAGGAATGTATAATGGTGACCGGGCGAGGAAAATGAACTTAGTCGATTATGGATTCCGCCTGCCTAGTGCCCTAGATAATAGACCACTTAAGTTTGAAGAGTTCGAACAAAAATTAAATCAAGTAATCTATGTTTCAGCAACTCCTGGAGATTATGAACTAGGTTTAACTAAAGGTAAGTTTGTGGAACAGATCATTAGACCGACTGGCTTACTAGATCCATTAATTGATGTACGTCCTAGCGAAGGCCAAATTGATGACTTGATAGGTGAAATTAAAGACCGCATCGAAAAGAATGAGAGAACTCTAATTACCACTTTAACTATTAGGATGGCTGAAGAGTTGACGGCTTATCTAAAAGAAGTTGATATTAAAGTGGCTTACTTACATACTGAAGTAAAAACTTTGGAAAGAATGCAAATAATTAGGGATTTACGTCTCGGCAAATACGATTGTATTGTAGGCATAAACTTGCTCCGCGAAGGAATCGATATCCCAGAAGTTAGTTTAATTGCTATCTTAGATGCCGATAAAGAAGGATTCTTGCGGAGTAGTCGTAGTCTAATTCAAACTATCGGTAGATGTGCTCGTAATGCTAATGGTAAATGTATTTTGTATGCTGATAAAATGACTGATAGTATGGATTATGCAATTAAAGAGACGGCTCGTCGTCGTCAAATCCAAGAATCATATAACAAAGAACACAATATTGTCCCTAAGACGATTATCAAAGAGATTCATGAACTAATAAGCAACGTCGATGAAGGCAAGAAAGATAAGAAGAAACCAAAGATGAGTAAAAAAGATCGTCAGGAGATGTACGAAAAGATTGAACAAGAGATGCGCTTGGCAGCTAAAAATCTCGATTTCGAACGCGCTATGGAATTACGCGATATCTTATTTGAAATGAAAAGTGAAGATGATAGTCATGCACTTTAAGAGAATCTATATTGAGATAACTAATAATTGTAATTTAAATTGCTCTTTCTGCGCTAAATCTAATCGCGAGAAAAAAGAGATGACTCTTAGTGAATTTCACCATGTCTTACAAGAAATTGCTCCCTATACCAATAATATATATCTTCATGTTAAGGGAGAACCTTTACTTCATTCACATTTGGATGAGATATTAACCTATTGTGATAACTTCAATATGAAAGTTAACATTACGACCAATGGAACACTTTTAAAAGAGAAGGCGAAGATGCTTCGTAAACATTCGTCCTTAAGTCACCTTTATTTATCTTTACATAGCGAAAATAACAAAGAGAACTATCTTCAAGATATATTCATAGAAACGGCCAAGTTTTCGAAAAAAGTAACTATTATCTATCGCTTTTGGACACTTGAAAATGGGAAAATAAATTCAAAAATTGCAAACATCTTAGAAAAAATGCGAGAATACTACAATCTTGGTAACGAAAAAATGAAAGAATTAAAAACAACCAAAAACATCAAAATAAGTGAAAATATCTATGTCGATAAGGCCGATTTATTCGAGTGGCCGAAGACTTCTTTAAGTAATAAAGAAGATGGCCATTGTCTCGGAGGAAAGACACATGTCGCAATTTTATCTGATGGCACAGTTGTTCCTTGCTGTTTGGATGACGATGGAATAATTTCACTTGGTAATATTTTTAAACAATCCTTTGCGGAGATCATTAATGGAAGTCGCTTCCAAAATTTAAGAAATAGTTTTGAAAATAATAAGGCTATTGAACCTCTTTGTCAAAAATGTACTTATAAAGCCCGTTTTTAGGTCGAAAATAAACCAAAAAATGTTTACATTCATAGATAAATATGCTATAATATAGACTCATAGGTATTCTATACCGAGAAAAATATTTAGGGGGGATTCAGAATGCCAAAGAATTTATATTTAGTTAAGAATATTTACCTTGGTTGGATTGAATATATTGACGAACAGCAAGAAGAAGCCGTGGTTGCTTTTGAAAAAAAGAAAGCAGTAGATCAGGCAATAACCTATCTTCCACTAGGTGGCAATATCGGTTATTATTTCGTTAAAGATATGCTTCCGATTACCAAAATTCAACGTGATAAGAAGTTAGGTAGATATATTAGTTATAGAGAAATTGAAAGAATGGTTTTACAAGTCAATAAGAATAAAGAAAAAACTTATGCTAAACCACAAGAAGTAGATTTACCAATTTACAAAGAACAAGGAGAAGAAAAAGTTAATTCTAATAATTATGAATTCGTTGAACATGTTATAACTAAAGAGGAAGATCCGAAAGTAATGCGTTATGAAGCAAGACGCAATCGCCATGTGGCTTAAAGGTACTAAAAAAGTATCTTTTTTCTTTGAAAACAATTGCAAACAACAGTTCGGTATGATATACTAAGGAAGAAAAAAACAAAAGACGTTTTAGATTATAAATGATATAATAAGGGACAGGTGGTCAATGTGGATAAAATAATCGTTAAAGGAGCTCGCGAAAACAATTTAAAAAATGTTGATATCGAGTTACCTAAAAATAAATTAATAGTTATGACTGGTGTTTCGGGAAGTGGTAAGAGTAGTTTGGCTTTTGATACCATATATGCCGAAGGTCAACGTCGTTATGTCGAAAGCTTGTCAGCGTACGCTCGTCAGTTTTTAGGTGGGACTGAAAAACCGGATGTCGATTCGATTGAAGGTTTGTCACCATCTATTAGTATCGATCAAAAGACGACTAGTAAAAATCCTCGTTCGACTGTTGGAACAGTCACGGAAATCTATGACTATTTACGTCTTCTTTTTGCGCGTATTGGTACGCCATTCTGTCCTAACCATCACATTCCGATTACTTCCCAAAGTGTCGATGAGATAGTTAATAAAGTGATGGAAAAAGAAATGGGTACTAAGTTGATGATTTTGTCTCCTGTCGTTCACGGTGAAAAGGGTACTCATAAAGATTTGTTAGAAGAACTTCGAAGTGAAGGTTATATCCGTGTTCGAGTTAATGGCGAAATGCTCGATTTATCTGAAGATATTACTTTAGAAAAGAATAAAAAAGATGATATCGATGTCGTAATTGACCGTATCGTTTTAAAAGAAGATAGTAGGTCACGTTTAGCCGAGGCTATCGAAAATGCCATTAAATTATCTCATGGTAAAGTAGTTGTGGATTTTGTTGGTGACAAAGAAGTGGTATTTTCGGAAAATTTTGCTTGCCCATACTGTGATTTTTCCTTACCTGAACTAGAACCTAGAATGTTCAGTTTCAATGCTCCATTCGGTGCTTGTCCTGATTGTAAAGGACTTGGTGTTAAACTTAAAATGGATCCTGATTTAGTCGTACCAGATGGTAGTAAGTCACTAAATAAAGGTGCTATTAAAACTCTAACAGATGACCCTGAAGCCTTAGATTTTAAACGACTAGAATGTCTATGCAAACATTATAAGATCGATATGAATAAACCTTTTGAGAAACTTTCGAAAGAAAACCAAAACTATATCCTTTATGGTAGTGATGAACCAATTCATTTCAGTTATTCATCGAAAAGTGGTAATAGATATAACCAAGTAGATTACTACGAAGGAATTATCAATAACCTCGAACGTCGTTATATGGAAACATCTTCGACTTGGATTAGAGAGTGGCTCGAAAATTATATGATCGAAACCGAGTGCGAAACCTGTCATGGAGCAAGATTACAAGATAGTGTTTTATCAGTTTTAATCGGTGGTAAAAACATCTATGAAGTAACTTGCATGAGTATCAAAGATTTAAATCGTTTCTTCAACGAATTGAAACTAACACCTTCAGAACAAGAAATAGGAATTCTATTAATAAAAGAAATCAAAAACCGCTTAGAATTTCTTGCTAACGTTGGACTAGAATACTTAACTTTAAGTCGCTCGGCTGGTACTCTTTCGGGAGGAGAAGCTCAACGTATTCGCCTTGCTACTCAAATAGGTTCGAAGTTGACGGGTGTCCTCTATGTTTTGGACGAGCCATCGATTGGACTTCATCAAAGAGATAATGAAAAATTAATTAAATCTCTACAAGAGATGCGTGATTTAGGTAACACTTTAATCGTAGTCGAACACGATACTGATACTATGTTAGCAAGCGATTACCTTGTCGATGTAGGTCCCGGAGCGGGTACTTACGGTGGCGAAATCGTTGCTCAAGGAACTCCAGAAGAAGTTATGAAAAACGAAAACAGTCTAACCGGAAGATACCTTTCGGGCAAAGAAAAAATTGAAGTTCCTAAAAAACGCCGTAAGGGAAATGGTAAATGTATCGAAATTCAAGGTGCTGAAGAAAACAACCTTAAAAAGATTAACGTTAAAATACCACTCGGTACTTTCACTTGTGTAACTGGTGTTTCAGGAAGTGGTAAGAGTAGTTTAATTACAGAAATACTTGCTAAAGCAGCCAAGGTTAAAGTCTATAAAACCAAAGTTAAACCTGGTAAATACAAGGCTATTAAAGGCTTAGAACATATCGATAAGATAGTCGAGATAACCCAAAACCCAATTGGACGAACCCCAAGAAGTAATCCTGCAACTTACACTGGAGTTTTCGATGATATAAGAGACTTATTTACTAACACTAAAGAAGCCAAAATGCTAGGCTATGGCAAAGATCGTTTCTCCTTTAATGTTAAAGGTGGAAGATGCGAAGCCTGTCGTGGTGATGGTGTTAAAAAGATAGAAATGCACTTCTTACCAGATGTCTACATTCCTTGTGAAGTATGCCATGGAACTCGTTACAACCAAGAAACTTTATCGATTAAATATAAAGGTAAAAACATTGCCGATGTCCTCGATATGCGTGTAACCGAAGCCCTTACCTTCTTTGAAAATGTACCACGTATCAAAAATAAATTACAAGTACTACAAGATGTAGGAATTGGATATATTAAATTAGGACAAAGTGCCACTACCTTATCAGGAGGCGAAGCAGGACGGGTAAAACTTGCTAAAGAGCTTCAAAAGAAACCTACTGGCAAGACCCTATTTATCTTGGATGAACCTACTACTGGACTCCACGCTGACGACATCAAAAGATTACTTGCAATATTCCAAAAAATAGTAGATAATAAAGATACCGTAGTCATTATCGAACACAACCTCGATGTCATTAAAGTAGCTGACTACCTCATAGATTTAGGACCTGAAGGAGGAGACCAAGGAGGAACAATTGTCACGACTGGAACTCCAGAACAAGTAAGCCAAGTAGAAAAATCTTATACTGGCCAATTTTTAAAGAAAGTTTTATAAGGAGATACCATGAAAGAAAACGATGAGACAAAATCCCAAAAAACATTAAAAATACACATTTTCGAATGGATACTAGATGTTATTTGTTATACTTTTGTTTTCATCTTGGTATCTTTTCTTTTTAAATCATTTTATATAGATACTTCCTATTATGGCATCTATGCTGTCTTGGCAGTTATCATTATCTCCGTTTTAAATAAAACCATTAAACCATTCTTATTTGTTTTAACTCTGCCCATAACTGGCTTAACCTTAGGTTTATTCTATCCCGTTTTAAATGTCTTTATCTTAAAACTAACTGATTGGATATTGATGGATCACTTTAATTTAACTAACATCTGGATAGCTTTCTTTATCGCTATATTACTATCGATCATGAACGTCTTAGTTGACGAAATAATTATTAAACCACTTATAAGGAGGATGAAGAAAAATGGATAAAATTGCTCTCGATTTAGGATTTATTCAAATTTACTGGTACAGTATCTTTATTTTGATTGGAGTCTTTGTTGGAAGTACCATTATTTATCGGGAAATTAAAAGACAAAAAATTAATGAAGCTTTCTTTATCAATTTGATTTTCTATACTGTTATCTTTGGACTTATTGGCGCAAGACTCTACTACGTCTTATTTAGTGCTGACCTTAATCAATATCTAGCCAATCCGATTTCTATTTTAGAAATATGGAAAGGTGGTCTTGCTATCCATGGTGGAATCCTCTTTGGACTTATCTTTATAATTTTTTATACCCATAAATACAAAGTCAAAACATTAAAAACGCTAGATATCATTGCCCCTGGACTACTAATTGGTCAAGCTATTGGTCGTTGGGGAAATTTCTTTAATCAAGAGGCTCACGGCGCTGAAATGACTTACGAGGCTATTAAAAACTTAGGCTTGCCTGATGGTATCGTCGAAGGCATGCATTTCTATGACGAAGGAAAATATGCTTACTGGCAACCGACATTTCTTTATGAATCAATTTGGAATTTGTTTGGTTTTATCGCTTTATTGATGATTCGAAGATATAAATACTTAAAAACAGGTCAACTTACAGGATTTTATTTGATGTGGTATTCCTTTGGCCGTTTCTTTATCGAAGGCATGCGTACCGATAGTCTTATGTTAGGCCCATTACGTATTGCCCAAGTAGTATCGATTGTTTTATTCATCGTCGGTTTATTACTCTTTATTTTCTCGAAGAAAGGTTCTCGTTTTGAAAACCTTTATAAGGAGGAACAGAAAGATGAAATCAAATTTTGATACTATTATTGTCGGTGCTGGAGTGGCAGGAATGACAGCAGCCCTCTATCTAAAAAGAGGTTCGGTAGATTGCTGTATCCTTGAAAAAGAACTCCCAGGAGGCCAAATTAATAGAACTTCGACTATCGAAAACTACCCCGGTTTAAAAGAAATAACTGGTCCAGAACTTGCCCAAAATATGTTAGAACAAATCCAATCACTAGGTGTCGATTATCGTTATGGTGACGTGCAACAACTAATTCACCATGGCAATATGATTGAAGTAAAGACGGCTTCTGATACCTTTACTTGTAAGAGTGTCATTTTAGCAACTGGAAGAAGTCCTAAAAAACTAGGAATTGAAAATGAAGATAAATTAACAGGTCGCGGTATCAGTTGGTGTGCTATTTGTGATGGACCACTCTATAAAGGTAAAAAGGCGGTTATTATCGGTGGTGGCAGTAGTGCCCTCGAAGAAGCCCTATATCTCTCCGGAATCTGTAGCGAAGTAACCATCATCAATCGAAGTGATAGATTAAAAGCACCTCTTCATTTCCAAGAGAAAATAAAAGAACATGATAACATTAAAGTACTTTATAATACGTTCCCTAAAAAATTTATCGAAGAAGATAACAAACTAGCAGGAGTTCGTATTGAAAATCCTAAGGCTCAAGAGGTAAGAGACTTGCCATGTGACGCATGTTTTATCTATATCGGTCAAAAACCTAATACGGAATGGTTAAAAGACTTATCTATTTTAGATAACGAAGGCTATATTTTAACCAATAGTCACTTAGAGACGAGACTTCCCAATGTCTTTGCGGTGGGAGATGCCATCAAGAAAAATCTCTATCAAATTGTAACCGCTACTGCGGATGGGGCAAGAGCTGCCATGCAAATAATTGAACGAAAATGAATTGCCAAATAGAATCTATAAGAGTATAATTAAAAACGGAATAAAGAGGTGAACAAAAATGACTTTGATGAAGCCATTCTTGATTATTTTAAGTGCGATATTACTTTTTAGTGGTATTATCTTTCTAGCAGTCTATCTATCAAAAAGAAAGAAAATCGATGAAGATAAACCTAAAGCAGTTCGTAATCAACAATTAAACTTGTATTTAGCCATATATTTACTAGTGGGATCTTTAATTGTTGGCTCATTTATATTTATTATCTACTAAGAGCGAAATGCTCTTTTTTTAATTATTAATAATCGGAAAAATGTGATAAAACGCTCTAAAAAAGTCGGAATTTTGTGATAAAACGACGTCAAAAAGCCGGAATTTTGTGATAAATCGGCTTTAAAAACCCAGAATTTTGTGATAGCATTAGGTTGAAGGTGACATTATGTCTTTTTCCACAAATATAAAAAATGAATTGACTCATCAAGAGACGACACGTTCTGAACGTCTTGCTATTTTGTCGGCTTTTTTTAGAAACAATGCCATCTATACCGAAGATAAAATAGAACTTATTACCGAAAATAGTACAGTTGCCAAATATCTTTTTCAACTAGTAAAAGACACCTATCAAGTTACTCTTCAAATCGAACAAAAAAGAAACAATAACTTTGCTAAAAATAGTCTTTATATTTTGACTGTTAATGAAAAAATAGAATTAATTTTAAAAGATTTATCAGTCCTAAGTGAAAATGGCTTTTATCTTTTGGAACCGCTTGAATATATGGTAAGTACTATCGAAGATCAAAGGGCCTACTTAAGAGGTTTGTTCCTAGCCAAAGGAAGTGTGAATGATCCGAAGACTTCTAGATATCACTTAGAATTTTCGATTGATACTATCGAAGAAGCCGAATTCGACCAAGACTTACTAAACAATTTTGATTTAAATAGTAAGATTATTTCAAGAGATAAAGGCTACATGCTCTATGTCAAAGAGGCTGAAAAGATAGGGGACTTCTTACGTATTATTAATGCCACCAAGGCTCTTTTATATTACGAAGATATAAGAATATATCGCGACCATAAAAATATGACTAATCGTCTTAACAATTGTGAACAAGCAAATATCGATAAAACAATCGAGACAGCCACCAAACAAGTTGAAGATATAAACTATCTAATCGAAGAAGTAGGACTCGACCTTTTAGATGAAAAAACTCAAGAGGCGGCAAGGTACCGTTTAAAGTACCCAGAAAGTTCCTTGCTTGAACTTAGTGAAATCATCTCAGTTGAGACCAACAATAAGATAACTAAATCCGGTCTTAATCATCGTTTTCGCAAAATAAAAGAATTAGTCCAACGTATCAAGAATTTGCATTAGTCAAGAAAAAGTAGACAAAAAATGAAGAAAATAGGGGGGATTAAGAAAAGTTAATCCTCTTTATTATA
>CANQDB010000042.1 GCA_947591175.1 uncultured Bacilli bacterium | reverse complement strand
TTAGTTTAATTTTATCTTTTTCTGCTTGCTTAGAAAACTTAATTGTATATAGATTTACCATTCTTCATCCTTTTCGTATTTTTTTGCTGATTCCCAATTTTCATTTTTTCTAATGTTATTAATATTATCTACATATCCTGGAATGCTTGACAAAAATAACGTCTCTTCAATATTTTTCCATTCATCTTCAGATATTAACACAGCGTTTTTTCCCTTATTATTTACAATTGTAATTGGATTAAATCCAACATTAACATCTGATACCAATTGATATAAATTTGCTCTAGCATTAGTTATATTTATCGTACTCACTACTAATCACCTCATTTACATTATAACGTACTTTTTTGCGTACGTCAAGTAACTAATATTAGTATATGCAAAAATTAAATAAAAATGTATTAAAGAAAGAAGAGTATAAATCCCTTCATGAATATAGAAAAACAAACGAAAAGTTTGTTTAATACTACAATGGTGGAGCTGAGGAGGATCGAACTCCTGTCCGAAAAAGCAAGAGCAATAACCTCTACAAGTTTAGTTTATCCTTCTAGTTTCGAAATAGGCTAAGCGAATAAACAAACCAAACCCATTTCTAGATTAGTAAGATTCGTCCTTTACCCTAATCAAGTAAAGAATATAACCTACTTTAATGAGCCTCTAATATTCCTCGTAGGTAAAGAAATAAGAGAAGCCTTCCGCGTTTTAAACTAAGCGAAAGCTAATTCGTTTCTGTTTCCAGTTATTATTAACTGATGTAGGTACGTCTACCCCGACTTGCCATTAAAGCCCCGACAATCCCGTCGAAACCAAAGAACAGCCCCATGTCGCTAATTATAGCAAAAACAAGCATTTTTGTAAAGATAAAGGCCCTTGGTAATAATTACCATCGCGTCTTATTAGCCTTATCAAGTTGTCTTTTAACATCGCGTTCTTTAATACTTTCTCGCTTGTCGTAATTCTTCTTACCTTTGGCTAGACCCAATTCCACCTTAGCCCTATTTCTAACAAAATAAACCTTTAAAGGAACTAAAGTATAACCTTCGAGCCGAACCTTATCACGTAACTTCAAAATCTCTTTCTTATGTAGTAACAGCTTTCTAGTTCTAGTCTCTTGATGATTAAAGATATTACCCTCTTTATAAGGCGAAATAAACATATTAAGTAAGAATATCTCACCATTACGATAGATGCCGTAACTGTCCCGTAAGTTAGCTTTCCCTTCCCGAATAGATTTAATCTCCGTTCCCGTTAAAGCAATTCCACATTCGAAAGTATCTTCGATAAAATAATCGTGCCTTGCACTACGATTTAATATTTCCATGACATTCACCTATTTCATTCAGGATACGTAAGAACACTTAGACGTTCATCTGATCCCTTTAAAACATTCATGTACTTATTATAATACGTTTCGTAACTTGGTAAAAGACTTTCGTTTAGTTGACTGTACCAATAAAGTTTAAAGTCATAACGACCCGTACTACTAGTACCTTTGCTATAAGTATAAACTAAATTACAAGCAGGATTTTCTAAAGTAACAGTTGTTTCTCCGTTTTCTGTAACCTTTTTAAATGTGACACTTGCTACTCCTCCAGTAAGACGTTCGACACCTCTTTGAGCGGAAATAAAGTTACCAAGCGAATAGACTACCATCGTATCATCAATAAATTCGATTGGTTCCACGACGTGAGGATGTGTTCCGATAATTAAATCGACACCTAAACTAGATAAGTAAGTTGCAATTTCACGTTGTTCCTCACTTACACCAAAACTATATTCTGTTCCCCAATGCATCGAGACCATTAACACATCGACTTTATCTCTAACTGCTTCGATATCATTTTTCACAGTCTCGGCATCATACACATTTAAGAGATAATCCTTGCCTTCGGGAATTCTAAGTCCATTAGTCGTCGTCGTATAAGATAACATCGTATAGGTAATACCATTTACTTCTTTAATAACTGGAGTATTTCTCTCTTCAAAAGAAGAATAACTGCCAGATGCTAATACATTCTCTTGATTATTCCAATAATTTCGCGAGTTCAAAATAGCCTGTTCGCCTCTATCCAACGTGTGATTTGTCGATAAAGAAACCAAGTTAAATCCCGCGTCGACAAAGGCATCTCCTACTGTATAAGGAGAATTAAAACGTGGATAAGTTGACAAACCTATTTCTAGTCCTCCTAAAATAGTTTCTTGATTATAATAAGCGACATCGTAAGAAGAAACAAAAGGCTTAATATTTTCAAGCATTGGCTTAAAGTCATAGTCCTCGTTCTTAACATCCATATAGACAGCCTCGTGAATTAACGCATCTCCCACCATTATCAAAGAAAACGATGTCTCCACCCTACTAGGTGTAGGAACTGGAGTTTCGACAGGTTCTTGCTCCGTAGTTTCCTTCATAGTTTTAGCAGGCCAAGTAAAAAAGAAAAGAGACACACCTAATAAAACTCCGCACAAAATGAGAAGTATTATTGGTGTTTTCTTAATTTTACGTCTTTTCACGACTTTTTTCATATTATTCCTCTATTTTCTTAACGATTTCAAAATAGATTGTTTCTTCCTCTTTAGAAGCAGCCTTAACTTTAACTACTAAGCGGTCGCCAATTCGATAAGTTTTATGCGTTCTTTCACCCGTTAAAGTAAGAGTAACTTCATCGAAATGATAGAAATCATCCATATCTTTAATAGGTACTAGGCCTTCGACTAGATTATCTAGTTGTACGAAAAGGCCAAAGTTCATGACACTAGAAATCATTCCTTCAAACTCTTCTCCGATATGGTCTTCCATATATTCAGCCATCTTCATATCTTCAACTTCACGTTCACAATTGACCGAAGCTCTCTCTTTTGCCGAAGAATTATCGGCCACAAAGACTAATTTTTCTTCCCAATGTGCAAGGGTATTCGGGTCAATCTTATTTTCGAACAAATAAGTTCTTAAAAGACGATGCACCGTTGTATCAGGATACCTTCGAATCGGACTAGTAAAGTGCGTATAACAAGGACTAGCCAAGCCATAGTGTCCTAAATTTTGCGGTTTATAAACGGCTTTTTGCATGTTACGTAATAATAACGAAGATAAAATCTTGTACTCCTTCTTATCTTTTAAGAAAGCAAGCAACCGTTGAATCGACTTCGGATTAGTATCTTTCATATTACCCGTAAAAGTATAGCCAAGCGAACCCAAGAACGATAAAAAGTTTCTAATTTTTTCTTCTTTGGGATACTCGTGAACACGGTAGATAAATGGCAACTGCATATAGAAAATATGTTGAGCCACCGTTTCATTTGCCATAATCATAAAGTCTTCGATTAGGTTCTCACCAATACTTCTATCTCGTTTCTTAATTTCGATAGGATGACACTTTTCATCGACGATAATCTTTGCTTCATCCGTATCAAAATCCAAGTATCCGCGTTCTACTTTGCTCTTTCGAATAATCGAGGCGAGTGTTGCCATCATTTTCAAGTCTTCGACGAATGGTTCGTATCCTTCGGCAACTTCGTCTTTCTCTAAAATAGCATTGACCTTTTTGTAAGTCATTTGGATACGTGATCTTATAACACTTGGGAAAATAGAATAATCGACAACTTTTGCCTTCTCGTCAATTTCCATTACACAAGAAATCGTAAGACGATCTACATTGGGATTTAAAGAACAAATTCCATTAGATAATTTATGAGGAAGCATTGGAATTACTCTATCTACTAAATAAACAGAAGTTCCTCTATTCATCGCTTCGATATCAAGTGGAGTATTTTCCTTAACGTAGTAACTGACGTCCGCAATATGAACACCTAATTCGTAATTACCATTTTCAAGTTTCTTAATCGAAATAGCATCATCTATATCTTTGGTATCGTCTCCATCAATCGTAAAAATAACTTGGTCACGTAAATCAGTCCGACCTTTTAAATCCTCTTCGTAAACTTCATTGGGAATAGAATCTAATTGACCTATAGTTTCATCATCGAACACTGTATCAATATTATACTTATAAATAATCGATAAAATGTCTACGCCCGGATCATTTTTATGACCTAAAATACGCGTAATTCGACCACGATAACGAGTACCACTGATAACACCTAAAAGTTCGACGACAACTTTGTGGCCATCGACGGCATCCATCGTATTCTTTTTATCGACTTCAATTTGAATCTTCAACTTATTGTCATCGGGAATAACAAAGCACTTATCTTTCTTATATTGCACAAGACCTACGACATCTTTTAGTTCCCGTTTAACTATCTTAAGGATTCTTCCTTCTTTGCGGTCTACTCCCTTTTTACTCGTAATTTCCGCTAGGACAAGATCATTGTGAATTGCCCCATTTAAATTATCACGACTGATATAAATATCGTCATCTTGTCGGGCTGGATCTCCTCCTTCGACAAAGCCAAAGCCTTTACGAGTAACTCTTAAAATACCTTTAACTAAGTGACTTTTCTCTAACAATAAATACTTATCCTTATTCGAACGATACACTTCGACGTCGTTCACTAATTCATTTAATACTTGAATAAGTTCCTTCGTCTCTTCGACATTACGATTACCTAGCAAAGAATCGATTTCTTCTAAAGATAAAGCTCTATCATTCTCTCTTAAAATTTCTAAAACACGTTCTTTCATTATCTTCACCTAAGGTTATTATAAAATAAAAAGGACTATTTTGTTAGTCCTAAAACACTTATTTTACATAAAAGCTGATACTAAGCAAATGATGAAGAATGACATTCCTAGTACAAAAGTCACACGACTTATTACTAGTTCCATTCCACGTTCTTTTCTTTGACTAAATAAATCTGATGTCGTACCAGAAAATATTTGAGCCCCACTCTCTGCTTTGTTACTTTGTAATAAAACGATAACAATAAGAAGAATTGATATAATAATTAAAGCAATTTTCACTTTTTATTCCTCCTTTTTTCACTACGTACTAATTTACCATATAATCCTAAAAAATGCAAACAAAATCACTAGAAACTAGGATTTCTTCCTCTAATTTTCTTAAACATAACTTTTTGTAATTCTTGATCACGTGCTAACATCGGAGCCATTTCTTTTTCTTCCGAAGGAATAATCTGCTTTGCCAAATAATCATTTAAATACTGATATACTTGACTTTCATCATATGAACATGCTTTTTTATTCGTGTGATATGGAATACCTGCAACTAAACCACGCTCTGAAATTAATAATCCAGTTGGCTCATAAAGCCAGGCAATAGAATCAACTCTAAGATAATAAGATGTTCCGCGTCTAATTGTTAAATCATTAGAAAGATGGTCGGCTAGAGTCCTTTCAGCAACAATTCTAACATATTTTTCGTTATCGTAATAGTATTCTAAATAATTATGTGTACCATTTGTCTTTGCTGTCCTAAAAGTATAAAACTTTCCAGTTGGTACAAGTTCACCGGTTCTATATTTTCTCTCTAACTCAGGCTTTAAATCTCTTTCCACAATTATTTGTGGATATTCTCCAAAATAGAAACGCGTAATACCATCGTATCCTGTTCGTTTAGGTATTTTTTCTAACATTTCAAAAGATAATTGCAAAACCGGTCTAATTGCATTAACAGTTACCGTTTTACTATCTTTTGCAAGTGAACCATCGAACCAAACAAGATTATAATCACCTTCATTAGAAATAATCCAATATCGGCAACAACTATTAGCCATCGCAAAACGATCGTAGGTACTTAAATATTGCACTCCTCCTAATAAAAGAACTAAATCACTTCCCATTGCCATTCTTCCATAATCTTGAAGAACTTTTAAACGATCTTCTTGGAAAAGACCTACTTTGGTTCCTACCTGTTCACGTGTTAATAATATTAATTTTATCTTCTCCAAAAAAATCACATCCTTCTTTTTGATTGAAGTCTTTTAAACATGACTTTTTGAAGTTCTTCATCTCCATCTAAAATAGCTGAACTACTTTTGGTTTCAGAAGGAATCATTTCATAAGCCAAAAAATTAGAAATATACTGTGATAGTTCCGAATCCTCAACTGATTCAAACATAGGACCCATATCAAAACGAACTCCTGAAACTAAACCACGTTCGGAAATTAATAACCCAGTAGGTTCGTCATAGAGCCATTTAATAGGCGAAACTTTTACAAAATATGGTTTTCCACATTCGAGTTTCTCGCCTCTTGATAATTCACAACCACCATTAGCTAAGATCCATACTCGAACATATTTTTCTTTATCATAAAAATATTCTGGACATTTACTAAGATTAAAATAACCACATTGAAAATATTCATTGAAAGTATATTCTTTACCTGTTGAAACTAAATCACCTTGTTGATATTTTTCTTCCAATAGATCATTTTTCTCTTTATCCACAACAAACTGTGGATATTCTAAGAAATAAGTGTAAGTAATATCCCAATCATTCTTCTCTATCTTTAATTTTTTTAGTTCTTCTAAAGGTAAATGCAACACTGGTCTAATCATCAACTTACAATTTGTTTCTATAGGAAGATCTAAATTACCTTCTGGAGATATAGAATATAGTGAATATCTTTCACCATTATCATATACGACCGGGCTAAGCCAATAAGAACCACATGTATTGGCAATACTTGGAACACTAACGTGACTTTTTTCATCGATAAAGCCACCTAATAAAGTGATTAAGTCCGTTCCCATTGCTGAAATACCATAACGTTTAAGTATTTCTAACCTACTAGAGCCACATATTTGTTCAGTATTTAGTAATGTCAAATCTAATTTAGACACAATAATCACGTCCTTCTTCTTGATTGAAGTCCCTTAAACATGACTTTTTGAAGTTCTTCATCACCATCTAAAATAACTGAACTTTTTGTTTCTGAAGGAATAATTTCTTGAGACAAGTAATTAGAAACATACTGATACATTTCCGTTTCCTTTATAGATTCAAACGTGCCCACACTATGAAAACGAATTCCTGAAACTAACCCACGTTCCGAAATCAATAATCTAGTTGGTTCGTCATAGAGCCATTTAATAGGCGAAACTTTTACAAAATATGGTTTTCCTTCTACAATCTTTTCACCATTTGCTAATTTATGTCCAGCATTAATTAAACCCTCTATCCGAATGTATTTTTCATTATCATAAGAATATTCTGGATATTTACTAAACTCAAATTTTTTAAGTTGAAAATTATTTTTAAAAGTATATTCTTTGCCAGTTGAAATTAAAGCCTGTTGTTGATATTTTTCTTCTAAAAGATCATTTTTCTTTTTATCCACAACAAATTGTGGATATTCTAAATAATAAGTGTATGTAATGTTCCAATCGTTCTTCCTAATCTTTAATTTTTCTAACTCTTCTAAAGATAAATGCAATACCGGTCTAATCATCAGACTATAATCGGACACATCAGGAAAATAATGAACCCCTTTCGTATCTACAGCACGTAATCCAAAATATTGCCTTTTAAAATGTTTAGTAGGCCAAAGCCAATAAGAACCACACATATTTGCAATACTCGGAACACTAACATGCATTTTTTCATTGAGATGACCACCTAATAAAGTAACTAAATCTGTCCCAAGCGCGCAATATCCATAAAGCTCTAAAATTTTTAATTGATGAAATTCAAAAAAATTTATCAACTGATAATAATTTAATAATGTTAGATCTAATTTATCCACAATAATCACATCACTTTAAATATAAGATAGTTAATTATTATAAAGCAACCTAAAAAGTGCTGTCAAGAAGACGAGCACTATAGTATAAAGGATAAAATTATACCTAATACTATGCAACTAGTACCAAGTAAAACAAAGATAAGATAGAATGGAGTTGCCATACCACTTGTACTTGCTACAACTTTTTTAGGTGGAACTAACATTGGTTCTTCACGAGTATCTTTTTCTTCCAAAGAAACATTTAAGGCAAGAGGATTTTGAAGTAACGAAGGTGTCAAATATGGTTTCAACTTTTCTTCAAGTTCCTGTCGTTTATTAAAATCATCACAAGTGGCTAATGCTAACAAATCATGTCCTACTTCCAAAAATTTATCTAAATCTTTAATTTTATAGCCTACTAAAGTCGATACCGTATAAACCATAATAGGCTCTTTACGAATAAGTAGTCCAACTTTAGAGTGATCACAAATCTCATCCTGAGTAACTTTCGAAATATCAAGTTTTCCTTCACTAAAACGTCGTTTTAAATAAGTGACAAAGCGCTCTTCAATTGGCATTTGTTGAGCTTGTTCCATAAAGTTTTGATCTCTTATAATCGTATTAGTCTTTTCGACAATTAACTCTGTATTATCAGAAAAATCATTTAAAATCACCAGTAAATCACGATAGAAATATTTATTATCTTTGATAACCGTGCACTCTTCTTTAAAGACAGTTTTTAAGAAAGAATCAAGTGAGCCTTCGTTCTTTAATGAGCGATAGAATTCAAAGAAAGCATCTTGATTTTCATAAGTCAAGCCCTGAATGAAAGAACCTAAAAAAACTAGTAAAACGGGAGTATCTATCTTTCTCTTAGTAACAAGATAAGAGGCATCCAATAAAGTCTTAAGTGGACTAACTAAGTAGAAGAATTGGAAATAATAAGAGCCATCCTCTTTCTTTTCCTCAAACGAAGAGTGAAAAGAACTGAATTCTTCTTTATCGTAAGATACAAAGGAATCTCCACAAAATTCACCACTCAAAGATATATCTTCAAACGAAGGTGAACCTTTATAATAATAGTTTTGATTAAATAACAAGGCTAATTGACTACCGAGATTTTGGGCAAAGCGAATTAAATAGGCAGATATATCTTGAGAATTTTCACCATCAAAAGAACGAGCAAAATCAAAGATAGTTTGCAACTGATTAACGTTTTCTTTTTCTAGATAGGTATTTAAATGGGAAATTCTCAAAGGATTCTTAAGAGAATATTGCATTTGTCCAAACCAGGCACCCTTAGGATAACTAGTAGTAAACTTCTGTAGAATGGATGTGCTAATCTTCGAAGAAACTCCAACACGTTTTACGTAATCATAAATAGATTCTTGCATTTTTGGTAACTTATTATCCTGTAAAAATTCTTCTGAAAAATCAACAATCGAAACATCAGTAGGACACTTAAAATGATATTCGGCAAAGAAATCGTATAAGGCTTTTGCATGATATAGTTTTGTATAGTCAGCCATTCCCCGAAATTGTACATTTTTATCTTCATCGATAAACAAAGCAAATGGCATTTTCGCATTTAAAATCGGATAATTCTGGACATTAGAACGAATATCGTACAAGTCTACTCCTTGAATTTCTCTAACATTTCCATCGTTGCCAAGGAAAAACATCGTGTTAGTTGCTCCCACAGTATGATAGGCTAGAGCAAACAAGTCTTCATGGAATAAAGAAAGTACTTCTTCTTCCCTTTTCTTAGGTTCAAGAATTGCAAACTTAGCAGGTATTTCCATTGGTTTAAAGAAATAAAGTTGATCTTTAACATAATATGTACCCGGTACTAACAAAGATGCTAAAGAAAGACGCATTAGTTGATGTTTCTTTTGATAAAGGGTTATAGCAAACGAAACGTCCGTCACTTTAACTTGATAATAACGATAACTTTGGTAGTCATCAAACGAACAATTCTTCTTTGGTTTCTTCATCCTTCGAAGTTGATAGAATTCAAAACACTTAGGTAAACTTGAAATTAAAGCAACACTCTCTTGCCATTTTTCATAACAAGTCTTTTCTAGTTCTAAATTAAGTTGAACTTCTTCCGTTTCCTTAGCCAAGCGATGGTCATAAATTGCCTTATCTTGTAAAGACAAAGCCTTTTGATATTTTTCTTTATCTTCACCACTTAAAGATTCGAAAGGATTAAACAAGGTATCAAAATGTGTCGTATAGTATGTTAAAAATTGGGCAAAGACATTTTGCTCTAGTTCTTCCTTTGTAGCAAAAGAATGAATTCCATAAAAAGGTTCAAATAAAGGTTCAAAGTAATACCAATTGTTATCTTTTTCATAAGCCAAGAACAAATGAGTCAAGGATTCATCTCCAAGATACGAAAACTGATATCTTTCCACTTTAAGACCAAGTTCTTCAAAGAATTTAACTGCTAACTCCAAATAATCTTGATTAGTTCCTATCATATAACGCAATGTGTCTTCAGGACTTTGTAAATGCCAATGTTTACGATATAAATAATTAGTAGTTACTTCAACTAAATCGGATAAAGTTTCGCAAGTTCCTTTTAAATAAGTTGGAACACTGCTAAAAGTCTCTTCTAAGTAAGAGACAATACGCGAATCATCGTAAGTTGTAATTTTATTTTGTTGCTGGGTTTCTTGTAATCTACCAAGTGGAAAACGTCTCATTTTAGAAGAATCGTAATCTAAAAAGCCATATTCGTGATTTTCGTGAATGAAGCGAAGTAAATCATCTTCAGTTGTAATACCATAAATAGAGAAAATATTTCCATCACTTGGTCGAAAAGTAATTTCTTTTGATATTCCTAAAAAAGCCGTTTGAATCTGAGCTTTTATCTCTGGAATTGACAAAAGTGTATTATAACAGTACTTCTCTACTAAAGAAGCAATTTGTACG
>CANQDB010000041.1 GCA_947591175.1 uncultured Bacilli bacterium | reverse complement strand
GAAACACTAAGTTTAGGACAAGGCTTGAATTCAGCATTTTTGCAAGTTTTAAAACAATTAAAATCTTTAACGTTACAAGAATGATACTTAAGACATGGGTGCTGTTTATTATAAGTACCAGGAAATACTAATGAATTATGCTTATTAATTTCTCTTACAATAACACTAGAATCTCTTTTAATATCAATCCCAATTTCCTTAATAGTATGGCCTTCATCAAGCATATTTTCGATAGCTAATCTATCTGAATAGGATAAATGACCTTTACTCATTTATATCTCTTTCTTTTAAGATATTAATAATAATCTTAATGTCATTAATTTGTTCTACCAATGATTTAGATTGATAATAAAATTCATCATAGTCTGACCCATTAAAAACATTTTTAAAAGTATCTGCAAAAAGATCTAAAAAATATTCAATTTCATTAAAATAATCGTCTAATATACTTTTTAACTTATCATTAGAAAGACCATTAAATATATCCATTGCAATTCCATCTTCATCATATTTAGTAAATTCATAATAGTTATTCATAAATAAAAATCCTCCCTTTTAACTATTAAAATTTGTATCTATCTAATTAAAAAGGAGTGTGATAAAATAAGTTCGTCTATTAATTAGATAGACTTATTGTGTGTGAGAATACTATTTTACTGTTCTTTCAAAAATTTAGTAAAATGGTATTCTTTTGTTTAAGCATAATAAAACCACCTCCATATGAGATGATATTTTAACATATATAAATACTAAATGTCTTGCCAGACAGGCCTTACTTTCTTTTACGGAAAAGAAAGTAAGCAAAGAAGCCGGGAAAGGTTTATAAAACAACCTAGCCGGTTAGGCATTCTTTCTTATAAGAAAGAATCAAAGAATTTTTAGTATAAACATTACAAGTGTATTGTACAAATTCTCAAAGTAAAAACAATTACAATTGATTGGTAGTTTTATTTTTATAAATATAGTTATTCTCATAGTAATTGCAACACTTATTCTCAAAGTAAATACAACTCATGTGGTAAAAATTGCGTTTACTTTGAGAATTAAGAACATTAAAAAAAGTTAAAAAATAGTTGCTTTTTCAAAAGATTTGTTGTATTATATAAGCACGAAAGGAGAACTAACTTATAGCGTTTATAAGTTAGTTCTTTTTATACTTTTGGGGTGATAATTACGGGGCAATACTTTAGTAATGAAGACTTACCTAGTAAAATGCGAGATTTTAGGACTTCTATTTTAGGTTATACTTTTACTTTTACAACTGATAATGGTGTCTTTTCTAAAGATGGATTAGATTTTGGAACGCGACTGTTACTTGAAAATATTCCGTTAAGTGAAGTTGGAAATAGTATTTTAGATGTCGGTTGTGGTTATGGTGTTATTGGAATTGTACTGGGGAAAGTTGCGAAGGCAAAAGTAACGATGGTCGATGTTAATAGACGTGCACTTCACTTGGCTAAGATGAATGCTAAAAAAAATGTGGATTTTGATGTTAATATTTTAGAAAGTGATGCTTATCAAGGAATTGATCCAAATTTGAAGTTCGATACCATTATTACAAATCCACCTATTCGGGCTGGCAAAAAAGTTGTCTATGATATCGTGTTAGGTGCTAAAGATCATCTTACGGATGACGGAACATTATTCTTAGTTGTCCGGAAGGAACAAGGTGCTAAATCGATGATTAGCGAACTGGAAAAGTGTTATAATGTGTCAATTCTTTTCCGAAAAAAAGGTTTTTTTGTAATAAAATGCAAAATTCGTTGACTTGTTGAAAATTTTATGTTATTAATATAAATTGGCAATGTATTATTTTGTGCAAATAGATACGTTCTTTGAGTGAAAATTTAATATTATGTATAGGGGTGAATTTTAGTGGCATTTAAGATTGTTGATTGTGGTGATTACCGTAAGAGAAGGAACTTCTCAAGAATTAAAAATACCTATGAATTAAAGGACTTATTAGAAATTCAGACCAAGTCGTACCAATGGTTCGTCGATACTGGAATAAAGGAAGTATTCGACGATTTGTTCCCAGTAGAAAACTTTGCTGGAACATATTCTTTGGAATTTGGTGATTATCATTTCGATGAGCCCCGCTTTTCCATTAAAGAGTGCAAAGATCGTGAAACGACTTATGCGGCTCCTTTAAAAGTAGAAGTACGCTTGTTTAATCATGAGACAGGTGAAGTTAAAGAACAGGAAATCTTCCTTGGCGATATGCCTATTATGACGGATAGTGGAACGTTCGTTATCAATGGTGCAGAGCGTGTTATTGTATCACAATTGGTACGTAGTCCAAGTGTGTACTTTAATCGTGAATTAGATAAAAACGGAAGAGAACTTATTACTTCGCAAATCATTCCGACACGTGGAACTTGGCTAGAGTACGAAGCAGACGCTAGAGACGTTTTATATGTTCGTATCGATAGAACTCGTAAAGTAACCTTAACAACTTTGTTAAGAGCTTTCGGTTTGTCAAGCGACGAAGATATCTATAAAGTATTCGGTAAGAATCAATATCTAGAAAATACAATTGCAAAGGACTCTACTCGTAACACCGATGAAGCCTTAATTGAAATTTATGAAAAATTAAGACCAGGAGAACCTGCAACACTTGACTCATCTAAGAACCAAATCATCACACGTTTCTTCGATGAATTCCGTTATGATTTAGCCCGTGTTGGTCGTTATAAGTTCAATCGTAAATTAAATATTACTGATCGACTATTAAATCAAACTTTAGCCGAAGACGTAAAAGTAGATAAAGAAGTTGTTATTCCAAAGGGAACTCTTATCAATAAAGAAGTATTAGAACAATTAAAGGGACTATTTAAAGATGGCTATGGAGTACACGAAGTTAAAATAAACGAAGAATTAGATACTTATAATAAAGTTCAAGAAATAAAAATCGTAAATCCTAATAATAAGAAAGAGAAACTTTCAGTTATCGGAAACGATCAATCTATCGAAGTTAAACGTTTGACTATCTCTGATGTTTATGCTTCAGTTTCATATTACCTTAACTTATTAGAAGGTGTTGGTAACTTTGATGAGATCGACCACTTAGGAAATCGTCGTATTCGTCAAGTTGGAGAACTTTTACAAAATCAATTCCGTATCGGTGTATCGAGAATGGAGCGTGTTATTCGTGAAAGAATGACAACTCAAGAGATGGAAGAAATCACACCTAAGACATTAATCAACATTCGTCCTGTTACCGCCGCTATGAAAGAATTCTTTGGTAGTAGCCAATTATCACAATTCATGGATCAAATCAACCCTATTTCAGAGTTAACTAATAAACGTCGTCTATCGGCTTTAGGACCTGGTGGTTTATCACGTGATAGAGCTGGAATGGATGTACGTGACGTTAATACATCTCACTATGGTAGAATTTGTCCGATTGAGTCACCTGAAGGACCAAACATTGGACTTATTACTTCATTAGCAAGTTATGCCAAAGTAGACGAATATGGCTTTATTATGACTCCTTATCGTAAGGTAGATCATTGTCATATTACAGATGAAATCGAATACTTAACTGCTGACGAAGAAAACGATGTTATTATTTCCCAAGCAACAGTTACAACTGATGACGATAACAATATGATTGACGATCAGGTCGCAGCAAGATTCCGTGGTGAAAACATCCTAGCAAAACCTGAACAAGTTGATTATATCGATGTATCACCGCAACAAGTTGTTTCCGTTACGACATCTTGTATTCCATTCTTGGAACACGATGATGCAACTCGTGCTTTGATGGGTGCCAACATGCAACGTCAAAGTGTACCATTACTAAAGGCTGAAGCACCATTTGTTGGAACTGGTGTCGAATATATTGCAGCTCGTGATTCTGGTGCAGCAATTATTGCTAAGGCTGACGGTGTTGTCGAATATGTCGATGCTAAACGTATTGTCGTTAAAAATAAAGGTGGCAAAGATACTTATTATCTTGCAAACTTTGAAGAAAGTAACCAAGACTCATGTTACCATCATCGTCCAATTGTTAAAGTTGGCGATAAAGTTAAACGTGGACATGTTATTGCCGATGGTCCAAGTATGGATCAAGGTGAACTTGCCCTTGGTAAGAACATGGTCGTAGCATTCATGACTTTCAATGGTTATAACTATGAGGATGCTGTTATCTTAAATGAAAACTTAGTTAAAGACGATGCATATACATCTATTCATATCGAAGACTACGAAATGCAATGTCGGGAAACTAAGTTAGGTCCTGAAGAGATTACACGTGACATTCCAAATGTTAGTGAAGAGGCTCGGAAGAACCTAGATGAAAATGGTATTGTTGTCGTTGGAACAGAAGTTAAAGAAGGCGATATCTTAGTTGGTAAAGTTACTCCTAAAGGTATGGCTGAACTTACTTCGGAAGAAAAACTATTACATGCTATTTTCGGTGAAAAGACTCGTGAAGTAAGAGATACTTCGCTTCGTGTACCTCATGGTGGCGAAGGAATCGTTCACGAAGTTAAGATTTACTCACGTAAAGAAAACGATGAATTACCTGCTGGTGTTAGTAAAGTAATTCGTGTATATATAGCCCAGAAACGTAAGATTCAGATCGGTGATAAAATGTCTGGACGTCATGGTAATAAAGGTGTTATTTCCCTTATTTTACCGCAAGAAGACATGCCATTTATGCCAGATGGTACACCAGTTGATGTTATGTTGAACCCACAAGGTGTTCCATCACGTATGAACTTAGGACAGGTCCTTGAACTACACTTAGGAATGGCTGCTAAAAAATTAGGTGTTCATGTTGCGACTCCAGTATTCGATGGAGCTAAGACAGAAGACATTCAAGCCATGATGAAAGAAGCTGGCATGGATGAAGACGGAAAGATCGTTCTATATGATGGACGTACAGGTGAACCATTCGATAACCGTATTTCTGTAGGTGTCATGTACATGTTAAAACTACACCACATGGTCGATGATAAATTACATGCTCGTTCAACTGGACCTTACTCGTTAGTAACCCAACAACCACTTGGTGGTAAGGCTCAATTTGGTGGACAGCGTTTTGGAGAAATGGAAGTTTGGGCACTTTATGCTTATGGTGCTGCTCATACATTACAAGAAATCTTAACCGTTAAATCAGATGATGTTGTCGGTCGTGTTAAAGTTTACGAATCGATTGTCAAAGGACAAGAAATAAATCAGGCTGGAGTTCCAGAAAGCTTTAGAGTATTGATGAAAGAGTTCCAAGCCTTAGGACTTGATCTTAACATTATCGATACAGATAACAACGTTTTAGATTTGAAACAAATCGAAGAGGAAGAAGCTAGAGAAGATTTCAAGTCGAATGTCGATGAAGTTGAAACTGTTGCTTCGGAAGTACCGAGTGGTGAGAATTTACCGCCACTTCCTGAAGACGAAAGTGAAGATGAAGAAGATAGCGAATTCGATGACGAGGACGATGAATTTGACGATGGTTATGATGATGCATTTGATCCATATGATGAAATGGAAGGGGATGAGGAATAATGTTAGCAGTAGATAAATTTGAAGCCTTAAAAATAGGTATTGCCTCTCCTGATAAAATTCGTGAATGGTCTTATGGTGAAGTTAAGAAACCTGAGACTATCAACTATCGTACATTACGTCCTGAAAGAGATGGACTATTCTGTGAGAAAATCTTTGGACCAACAAAAGATTTCGAATGTGCTTGTGGAAAATACAAACGTGTTCGTTATAAAAATATCGTGTGTGATAGATGTGGTGTTGAAGTAACTCGTTCGAAAGTACGTCGTGAAAGAATGGGACATATCGAACTTGCCACTCCTGTTTCGCATATTTGGTTCTTCAAAGGTGTTCCTTCACGGATGGGGCTTGTCTTAGATATGAGTCCACGTGACTTGGAAGAAGTTTTATACTTCGTAAGTTACGTCGTTATCGATAAAGGTATTGCCCCACTTGAAAATAAGCAAACTTTATCAGAAAAAGAGTATCGTGCTTACTATGAAAAATATGGTAATGGTTTCACTGTAGGTATGGGTGCAGAAGCTATTAAAGAATTACTTAAGAAAGTAGATCTTGAAAAAGAAATAGCTGAAATTAATAAAGAATTAGAGACAGCTCAAGGACAAAAGAGAACTCGTTTATTAAAACGAATCGATGTATTAGATGCTTTCTATAAATCAGGAAACCGTCCAGAGTGGATGATCTTGGATTGTATTCCAGTTATTCCACCTGAATTAAGACCGATGATTCAACTAGATGGTGGACGTTTTGCAACATCTGATTTAAATGATTTATATCGTCGTGTTATCAATCGTAATAATCGTTTAAAGAAGTTAATCGATTTAGGTGCTCCAACTATCATTATTCAAAATGAAAAGCGTATGTTACAAGAAGCAGTCGATGCCTTATTCGATAATGGTCGTCGTGGTAGAAGTGTAACAGGTGCAGGAAATCGTCCATTAAAGTCTATCTCTAGTATGTTAAAAGGAAAACAAGGACGTTTCCGTCAAAACTTATTAGGAAAACGTGTTGACTACTCAGGTCGTTCGGTTATCGTCGTTGGACCTAGCTTAAAGATGTATCAATGCGGTATTCCAAAAGAGATGGCTCTCGAATTATTTAAACCACATGTTATTCATGGACTTGTTTCAAAAGACTTAGCCCATAATATTAAAGCGGCTAAGAGAATGATTGAAAATCAAGATGAACAAGTTTGGGATATCGTCGAAGAAGTTATTAAAGAGCATCCTGTGTTATTAAACCGTGCACCAACGTTACATAGACTTGGTATTCAAGCATTCGAGCCAGTATTAATCGGTGGTAAGGCAATCCGTCTACACCCATTAGTATGTCCTGCCTTCAATGCTGACTTCGATGGTGACCAGATGGCTGTACACGTACCATTATCAGAAGAGGCTCAAGCTGAAGCAAGATTATTGATGTTAGGCGCTAATAACATTTTGAAACCTTCTGATGGAAAACCTATCGTTACACCATCACAGGATATGGTTTTAGGTAACTACTATCTAACGATGGAAAAAGCAGGCCTCGAAGGAGAAGGAAGAATCTTCCGTAATCCAAACGAAGCATTAATGGCTTACGAACGTCGAGAGATTACATTACATACACGTATTGCCCTTCCAGTTGATTCATTTAAACATAAACTATTTGCTGAGAGTCAAAAAGGTAAATACTTAGTAACTACTGTCGGTAAGATTAAATTCAATGAAATTTTACCTGATTCATTCTCTTATATTAACGAACCAACTGATGAGAATATTCAAAGGGTAACTCCAAATAAATACTTTATCGAAAAAGGTCAAAATATTCCGGAAGTTATCAAGGCAATGCCTCTTGTGAAACCTTTCCCTAAAAAGACACTTGAAAAAGTTATTGCCCAAATATTCAAACGTTATAAGACAACAGAGACTTCGATATTCCTAGATAAATTAAAAGATTTAGGATTCCACCACTCAACTTTAGCTGGAATTACTATTTCGATAAGTGATGTCATCGAAGCTAAGAACAAAGAGAAAATCGTTGCAGAACATCAAAAGACAGTTGATACGATTAATAAACAGTACAAAAAAGGTTTAATTACTGAAGACGAACGTTATGAGAAAGTCGTTGCAACATGGAACGATGCTCGTGACGAAGTGCAAAAAGAATTACAAGAAATTTCCGATAGTGATTTAGATAACCCAATCTTCATGATGATGCATTCAGGTGCCCGTGGTAATATTTCAAACTTTACCCAGGTTGCAGGTATGCGTGGACTTATGGCTAAACCTACTGGTGAGCCAGTGGAGATTCCAGTATTATCTAATTTCCGTGAAGGTTTGTCAGTATCTGAGTTCTTCCTTTCGAGCCATGGATCTCGTAAAGGTAGTGCCGATACAGCCTTAAAGACAGCCGATTCTGGATACTTAACTCGTCGTTTAGTTGACGTTAGCCAAGACTTAATCGTCAAAGAAGAAGATTGTGGTACGGAAAATGGTGTTGTCGTTCGTGATTTCATTAACGATAAGACTGGTGCTGTTATCGAATCGTTGTATGACCGTATCTTAGGAAGATTTTCGAATAAGAAGATTATCAATCCTGAGACTAAAGAAGTTATTTGTGATAAATTAACTTATATTACGGAGCCAATTGCAGATAAGATTATCGAAGCCGGTATTAAAGAAGTTGAAATTCGTACTGTTCTTACATGTAATACGCATGGTGGCGTTTGTCAGAAATGTTACGGACGTAACCTTGCAACTGGTAACCTTGTCGAAGTTGGTGAAGCCGTTGGTATTATGGCTGCCCAATCAATCGGTGAACCTGGTACTCAGTTAACAATGCGTACTTTCCATACTGGAGGTATTGCCGGTGGAGAAGATATTACTCAAGGTCTTCCACGTGTTACTGAATTGTTCGAGGCTCGTAATCCGAAAGGTAAAGCAACAATTGCCGAAATCGATGGTAAGATTACGAAGATTGACGACGATCATGGTAAATTTAAAATCGCTATTAAAAACGATGTTGAAACTAAAGAACATACGACGAACTATGGTGCTAAATTAAGAGTTGCGGTAGGAGATAAAGTTTCAGCCGGTGACAAGTTAACTGAAGGAGCAATTAATCCTAAAGAGTTACTTGCTGTTACTGACCCACTTACAACTCAAGAGTACATCTTAAAAGAAGTTCAATATACGTATCGTTCACAAGGTGTTGATATTTCCGATAAGCACGTCGAGATGATTGCTAGTCGTATGATTAGTAAGATTCGGATTATCGAAAGTGGAGATACAAGATTTTTGCCAGGAAGTCTCGTTAAATTCCATGAATTTACGGATGGCAATAAAGAAGTTATCATTCAAGGTAAGAAGCCAGCTGTAGGACGTCCTGTCTTACTAGGAATTACGAAGGCTGCTCTTGAAACTGATTCGTTCTTATCTGCTGCTTCCTTCCAAGAGACAACACGTATCTTAACTGATGCGGCTATTCGTGGTAAGGTAGATCCACTTGCAGGATTAAAAGAAAATGTTATCATCGGTAAGTTAATCCCAGCAGGAACTGGCCTTAGAAAATATCAAAATGTCGAATATGAATTAAAGAGTCAATTCATCGATGAAGAACCACTTGAAACATTAGAAGACGAATTTATGGAGTAGGTAGAAATACCTATTCTTTTTTTTGAATTTACGCGTTACTTTAAATATTTACTAAATTAAAAAATAATAAAAGGAGTAACAAAAATTATTTTCTTTTGACTATTAATATATTATAATTGTCTTAGTGGAGGTGTTCGATGTGACTGATTTAGAAAAGATTTTAGAAATAGTTAAAAATAATGATGGATTTATTACTACTAAAGAAGTTGTCGAAAACGGGCTAAATAAGATGGCATTAAAAAGATTATGTGATGGTGAGCTATTAGAAAGAATATCACCTGGTTATTATTCTTTACCTAATATTGTTATTGATGATTATTATAAAATAATATCTAAAAGTAAGAATGCTGTTTTTTCTTATAATACATCTTTATTTTTGAATAACCTATCAGATAGAACACCTTTATTTTTTGATATTTCTGTGCCTCGTGGATATAGTGGTTCGTTACAAAACCTTGATTTTGTTTCACTGCATTATGTCGATAAAGATATTTTTGAAATGGGAATAGAAAAAATTAAATCACCATTTGGTATGGATGTTAAATGCTACGATATGGAGAGAACTATTTGTGATATTATTAAATATAAAAATCACATGGATAAAGAAATCTATATAAAGGCTTTAAAATCGTATGCTAAAAGAGATGATAAAAATTTGATTAATCTTACAAAGTATTCAAAAAAATTGAAAATTGAAAAAGAAGTTACAGAAATTATGGAATTGATTTTATAGTCTAATTTTATTTTAGTTTGTAATATAAAAATTAAAGGAGGAAAAGGTTGATGAATGAACTTAGTAAAATGAATGTAACATTTGAAAGTATAAAACATATTGATGAAAATAATAATGAATTTTGGTATGCACGAGAATTAATGATAGCACTAGGATATAAAAGGTGGGATAAATTCAATAATGTTATAGATAGTTCTATAATAGCTTGTGAAAATAGTCAAAATATAATTGAAGACCATTTTTCCCAAGTGGGAAAAATGGTCAGTATTGGTTCCGGTGCTATGAGAAAACAAACTGATTATAAGTTATCAAGATATGCTTGTTACTTAATCGTTCAAAATGCTGACCCCAAAAAAGAAGCGGTAGCACTTGGACAAACATATTTTGCTGTTCAAACTCGAAAACAAGAATTAACTGAAAAAGAATATAGTGAACTTTCGGAAGATGAAAAAAGATTTTATCAAAGGAATTTAACTAAAAAAGGTAACTATTCTCTAAATAAAGTAGCCAAAGATGCTGGTGTTAAAAATTTTGATAAGTTTCATAACGCTGGCTACAAAGGGTTGTATAACGGAGAAACGGCTAATGATATTGCTAAAAGAAAAGGACTAAGATATCGCGAAGATATACTGGATAACATGGGTAGTGAAGAATTAGCTGCAAATTTATTTAGAATTACTCAAACAGAACAAAAGTTAAAAAGAGAAAAAATTAATTCCGAGCAGGAGGCTAACGAAACACATTATGAGGTTGGAAGTAAAATTAGAAAAACAATAAAAGAATTAGGTGGAACGATGCCCGAAGATCTGCCAACACCTAAGAAAAGCTTAAAAGAACTTGAA